>CAMAUB010000107.1 GCA_945861315.1 Chlamydia trachomatis | reverse complement strand
CAATGAAAATGTCATCGGCAGTTTAAAGCGTTTTAAAATTCTGTCTGATCGTTATCGAAATAGGCGCAAAAGGTTCACTCTTCGATTCAACTTAATCGCTGGGATTTACAACTTGGAGTTAGCAAAATGAGTTTCGAAAGAGGTCTATTTGATCGCGCTTTTTTTATTCAGCTTGTTCATGTAGAGCTTCAACGTGCAATGCATTGGCCTTATCACTGGCTTGATCTCGCATCGATGTATTTTGCACTCTATCCCGATATTAAAAAAGAAGCTGATCTATCAAAGAATCAAATAGCAAAAGCTCTTAACCTTCCTGTTGAAAGGGAGCCTCATCGAGCAATGAATGGAGTGAATCATCTAATGGAGTGCTTTGGAGCACTTTTTGCTCACGTGTGATCTGTTCTATGGGTTCTAGAAGTTCAATTTCTGAGGAAGAGCCCAGATCTTTAAATTTTCTAGCTGAGACAAGCACGCGCGTTTCAAGCGTACCTATAGCCTTGTTATACGAGTAGACGGCTTGGTTAAGACTTTTACCAACTTTTGTGAAGTGCCCTCCCATATCTGCAAGTCGTTTGTAGAGCTCTTTTCCAAGATTACTCACCTCTTCAGCATTGCGTGAGATACTCTCTTGACGCCAGCCGTAGCAAACGGCTCGAAGTAGTGCAATGAGTGTTGTTGGTGTAGCCAAAATAACTTGCTGCATCGCTCCCGCTTCGATCAAGCTCGGATCTTGTTCAAGTGCAGCAGAAAAGAAAGTTTCGCCTGGAAGAAAGAGAACAACAAATTCTGGAGTTGAGGAAAATTGCTCCCAGTATGTTTTCTTGCTAAGGAGATTGATGTGGTTGCGAATTTGCTGGGCATGCAGTTGTAGCTTCTGTTTTTTCTCTCTTTCATCTTCACACTCAATAGCATCCAGATAGGCTTCTAAGGGTGCTTTTGCATCGATGATAATCTGTTTGGAGCCTGGTAGTTTGACAATCATATCAGGGCGAAGACGTCCATCTTCTGTAGAGAGTGTTGTCTGCTCAAAAAAGTCGCAGTGGTCCACCATACCTGCCATTTCAACAACACGTTTGAGCTGCATCTCTCCCCAACGACCACGTACAGTTGGAGCGCGCAGAGCTTTGACCAGATTAGATGTTTCATAGCGAAGCTCTTTTTGACTCAGAAGTAATGAGTCTACTTGTTGTTTAAGAGATGAGTAGGCTCCCATTCGAGCTTTTTCAAGCTCCAATATTTTGCCATCAACTTTCTCTAGTGACTCTTTGATGGGCTTCATAAGATGCTCTATTGATTCACTTTTCTTATCAAACACCCCTCTTGCTTGCTCTTGATATTTTTCAAAAGTTGCGCTAGCTAGCTGCACAAACGATGCGTTATTTTGACGCAGAGCATCTGCTGAGACTCCTCGAAATTGCTCAAGTGTTTTTTTAGCCTCAAAACGTGCAAAAACAGAGCGTCCAAACCAGCCTACAAAGATACAAAAAAAACAAATAATGAGGATCATGCCCTTGTTATAATGACTCGGCGGTGAAAAAACAATTGAAATGGAAACTTCGACAGAAATAATATAACGTGCTATAGTTTAGTCATGGGAGTCAAAAAAAATTCTCGCTATACTTTAAATCGAAGATAAACATGCCTTATTGTCCATTATCCGTCAGCTGTGATTTATCAAAAACACAAATGGAAAAGCTAAGCGCTCAAATTACTGATGCATTTGTGCAAATTGCTAAAAAACCACCCACGTCGGTCATGGTAAATATTATTCCAAACTGTAACTTATTTTTGAATAACGAGAGTGACGCGGCCTTTTGTGCAATCACATACATAGGAATGGACGATGCCACGACAGAAAAACTAGGTCTTCGATTCCTAGATATTATTGCCGATGTTACAGGCATTAACTACGATCGCATCTTCGTACACTTTACTATTTCTGAACCTGTAAGCTGGGTTCTACGTGGGCACACACTAGAATATTGGAAAAAAAGTGGGCAGCTGAAGGTAAAAAATGATTGACTCACGCCGTTTGCAACTTTCTTGAATATACTCATCCAAGCTCAAAATGAGAATTTCGGCCAGCGTGAAAGCTCTCGCGATTGAACGATCGTAAACGACCCAATATTAGAAATATGGGGTTGTTTACGATCGTTCAAACCCGAGGCTTTGACGCGGCCCAAATTCTCATTTTGAGCTTGGATGAGTATATTCATTTATAGTCGATGTCATCAAAGTAGACTGCTTAGCAAACCTGCGTCGATTCAACCTTCTTTTGGAGATACTCATCTTTATAGCGCTTGATTTCATCTGTATGAATCACCCACGCCGCTCCCTTTCGTACTTCCCTTGATCATGTCTGTGCGCGTATAGTCGATGCTTCCGGCACCAGCGTGGTAAGAAGCTGAACTGTTACAAATTGACAACACATTGCAGCAATGTTAATCTCATGTCCTCCAGTTAAAGCAGATATGGAAAATTTGAATTTGGAAGAGAAATGTTTATTTTAGCGTATCCAGAAGATGCTGAACATATCGCATACTTTGATGCTGCTGGAAATAAATACATTGCTAAAGGTGGTACTCTAGCATGGCGCATCAATAATCCTGGACTTGTCCAAAGTCAGAGTCATGTTGCTAAACGAAATGGCTCCATTGGTGCATGCGGAGCGTATGCTATATTCCCCACTCCTGAAAATGGGCATCAAGCCCTCTGCAGTTGGTTACATCTAAAAAAATACTATAACGCAAAGCTAAAGATTGTAGCGCAGCATTATCAACCACATGAGCCCGAAGGATTTATTTTAAAACTACAGACTCTAGTTGATCTACCTCTAAATAAAACACTTAAATCTTTTTCAAAACAAGATTGGCAACTTTTGCTTCATTCTATCGAAAAGCTTTGTAACTTCGAAGCTCTTGGAAATGAGGATCTCTCTTTACTCCCAAGGATTAATGGAAAAAATCGAGAATGGTCTAGACCAAGAGGATTCATATTTAATTGGTAGCGATATCGTTCTTTCCAAAGCTGAGGCAATCGTGCGGTGTGAGTCCTATCGTGTAGATGCAAGCGTTGTGCATGAACGTAATGGTCGCGTGCACCTGCGTTCTAGACCACATCATTCATTCTGGCATGTCAAAATGTATGATGAATGTCCTACAATTGAAGATCTCCTACCCGCTGAAAAGCCCATAGATACTATCGTCAGAACCTTTGGCAAAGAAAAGCCAGGACAGTGCATCTGGGGCTTTATTAATGGGATTAGCAATACTAAAGAAGAAGCCAGAAAGTCTACAGAACTCATTTGTTCCGCGACCAATGGCGAGGCTATTCTTTCTCTGCCTAATGATACTAAGCGTGTGGTCGATCTACTGGTTTGTGGTATTTTAAAGCTATCCATCAATGCAGGAATTGTCATTCTTGCTGAATATTTTTTCCGCTATTTATTGGCTGAAGCAAAGCGAAATGAGTATAAACCACCGATCGTGATTTTTGCTCACAGCCAAGGCGCAATTATCTGTGAACTTGCTTTAGAACGTCTTTCTATATCAGAAAAAAAACAACTTAGAATCTTTACATTTGGTGGAGGCTCATTTGTTGCTTCCGAAAAAAGCCATCTTGATTCGCATAACTATACCAGCGCTGCGGACCCTATCTGTCTTGTCGGCTCTCCAAAGCTTCAAATGTTGGCATTACAGGAGTATCATGCGTGTAAGAAAGGTTATAACCAAGAGGATGTCATTCAGCTTTTGGCCTTTCGTGATGCTGAACTAAACATCCATCCTTGCAACCCCGATGCTAAAGAACGTTATATAAAAGAGAGAATTAATTTTTATAGAGAAGCCTTTGAAAAAATTAAAAATGTAACAGTTTTAGATCCAGACACTTCTATGCAACATGGATTCAATAGTAAATGCTACCAAACTGTGCTTCACTCGATTATTAAAAAGTATCAGCAATAGGCAAAGAAATGACCGAACATGAGAGTAGGGTGCAGAAAGAAGGTACGACCGCTGTTTGGTGGACTATCATTTGGTCATTAATTTATGGGATTTTATTCCTTCCTCTATTATTCGTTTTTGGAATTTGGACTTTTGTCATATTTGAAGACAGTATTTCCTGGATCAAGGCTATCTCTGTTTTTGTTGGTTTATGCATCCCATTTTCACTACCAGCCAGTATCTATCTGATGTGGCGATATCGCAATTGCGGCAAATATGATATGACTTATTTTGCTGGATGCATACCGTGGATAATAGTAGGGGCTCTCTTCCTGATAGAATACCTATTAAGCGGCCTGCAAAATTTATGGAAAGATATTGTAGTTTTTCCATGGCACGCTAGCGACACGCCTGCCTCCTGTATTCCCCATCTCATTTCAACATTTTTCAAATGATAGGAGCAATAAATCAGTTCCCCTTTACAAATAATCATTGCCTCAAAGCGGCATATAGTCGATTAAATCATTAAAACAAAAAAGAAAAAGCTTGAATTCGACCTTGATCGCCTTCCTTGGCTTCAAAATCTAATTCAAGCTTATAGTCGATGTCATCAAAGTAGACTGCTTAGCAAACCTGCGTCGCTTCAACCTTCTTTTGGAGATACTCATCTTTATAGCGCTTGATTTCATCTGTATGAATCACCCACGCCGCTCCCTTTCGTACTCCCTTGATCATGCCTGTGCGCGTAGCATAGTAGATCTTCTGAGCTGGAACATCAAGCTGATCTGCAACCTGATTTACAGAAAAATACCCCTGATGATTATCAAATAGCAACTCTCCGTCAAACATTGACTTCGTTCTAGAATACTTATTCTTGCGATACTCTTCTAGATCGTGTAAATTAATCTCCCAACGTGTGTTTTTTATCGCTCTAAGCTTTTTTTGCTTGATCGCAACATAGATCGCCTGACGCGTCACATTATTGATTCTTGCAGCCTCTGTAATAGAAACCACTTTTTTATTTGAAGCTTGTGCAGCACTTGCTACTTCTTCTCTTCTCTCTTCCATTTAAAACCCCCTAAGGTTTTTAAGTTAAAAAAAATTTTTAAACTATTTATTAATTTAGCATCGTTTTTATTAATTTTAATTACCGACTTTTTATACTTTTCTATCGTTTTGATTCTAATATTATCGCTCAAATTTGAATTTTAGATCAAGATTTTTTTTATTTTTCGTTAATCCCTAGAGCGTAATCCTAGGAATTAAACTCTCATAATTCTCTCGGCAAATATATCTTAAGTGTAATATTTTGATAAAGATCGTAATTATAGACAACAAAAAAATTCGTGTTTATACAATTTAAATAATTAATTAATACAATTTTAATGAAGCTCTCTCAGTTAATGAGGACTTGCTCTA
>CAMAUB010000106.1 GCA_945861315.1 Chlamydia trachomatis | reverse complement strand
AGATGCTGCAATTTTATCAATGTAAATTTAATCGACTATATTAGAAATATTGATCAACTTGGGATCATTAAACCCCGGGTGCTTTCGCGTAACCAGAGGGTATCAATCTAAATTTAATCGACTATAACAGTGGCCTAGACAGCCTTACGGGCCCTTAGCCTCCTCAATAGAGAATAAAACCCCCTAGCCGGTTTTTTTTCTAGCGCCCTGCTACACTTCTATACTCATCAGGGCACTAATTTTTTAGAGCGACCATCAAAACTTGCAAATCTGCAGGTGAGACACCATAAATGCGAGAAGCTTGGCCAACTGTGGCAGGACGCATCTTGAGTAATTTTTCTTGTGCCTCACGACTTAAGCCCTTCATCATTTTGTAATCAAAAGCAGGCGGGATCTTGATTCGCTCAATTCCTTCAAAGCGCGCAATGTCTTGCTGCTGACGAGAGATGTAACCCGCATATTTCAAATTCACTTCAATTTGAAAGTTGATCTCCTCTCCATGATCAATAAGCTCATCATACTCTTCAAGCGCACTTTGGTAGGTTGCCTCTGGGCGGCATAAAATCTGAGCTAAAGAAGCGCCTCTACCACGAATTTGTTTGTGGATTGAGGTGAGCCGTTTGCTCTCATTTTCGAGGAGCTCTTTTTTCAAGCAAAGGCGTTTATAGCGCTCTTCATCAATTAGTCCAAGCTCATAGCCGTAGTGGCGCAGGCGCAAGTCTGCATTGTCTTGACGAAGAAGGAGGCGATGTTCAGCGCGTGAGGTAAACATTCTATAGGGCTCATCAAGGATTTTGGTGACAAGGTCGTCGATCATCACACCGATGTACGCTTCAGAGCGAGACAAGACAAAAGGTTCTTTATTTTGGATAAGCAGTACTGCATTGATTCCAGCCATGAGACCTTGTGCTGCCGCCTCTTCATAGCCCGTTGTTCCATTGATTTGACCAGCGAGAAAAAGTCCGCAGATCGATTTTGTTTCTAAAGAGGCTTTGATTTGTCCACTCTCTACATAGTCGTATTCAATTGCATAGGCTGGACGCATAATTTCTGCGTTTTCTAAGCCTGCAACTGAATGGATCATTTCAAATTGAACATCGACAGGAAGGGATGATGAGATGCCATTTGCATAGATCTCTTCTGTATTGAGTCCTTCGGGCTCTAGAAAGATTTGGTGGCGCTCTTTGTCTGCAAAGCGAACAATTTTATCTTCAATAGATGGGCAGTAGCGAGGGCCAACACCCTTAATTTTTCCAGAGTAAAGAGGAGAGCGATGCAAGTTATCTTGGATGATCTTTTTCGTCTTTTCTGATGTGTAGGTGATCCAGCAAGAGCGCTGCTTAAGTGGAATAAAAGGTTCTTTGTCGTATGAAAAATGCACTCCTGCTTCAGTTGGTTGCTCTTCCATCTTGGAGAAGTCAATGCTCTTGCTATTAAGACGAGGAGGTGTTCCTGTTTTTAAGCGTCCAATGCGAAAGCCATGCTCTTCTAGGCAGGCAGAAAGACCAATAGAGGGTTTGTCTCCGGCGCGCCCCCCCTCAAAGTTTTTTTCTCCAACGTGGAGTAAACCACGCATGAATGTACCCGAGGAGATAATAACCGTTTGTGCGCTGTAGTAGATCCCCTCTAGCGTTGAAATACCTACAATCTTTCCATTTTCCGTGTGGAACGCAACTGTTGTCCCTTGTTGAATTTCAAGATTAGCAGTTTTTTCAAGCCGATGTTTCATCTCGGTTTGGTAGGCGATTTTATCAGATTGCGCACGTGGAGCCCAAACAGCAGGACCTCTTGAAACATTGAGCATCCGAAACTGAATCCCAGTGCGATCGGTAACTTTACCCATCTCACCACCAAGCGCATCGATCTCCCGAACCATATGCCCCTTTCCAATTCCTCCAACAGCTGGATTACAGCTCATCTTTGCAATGGTATCAAGATTCATGGTCAATAGAAGTGTGGGCATGCCAAGGCGCGCAGCAGCTAAAGCCGCCTCACAACCAGCATGTCCACCGCCCACAACAATGACTGCATAGGTCTTCGGATAGTGCCACATGAGAGATTATTTGTTCTTATGACGATCGCGCCTACGGCGTTTTTTACGCTTGTGCTTCGCGATCTTATACTTTCTTTTTTTCTTTACTGAAGACATCTTATTCCAAAAAAAATTCGATGCCTAGATTCTACTCAAAAGGGGAGATTAGGTAAAGTTATTAAAGCGAAGCAAATGGAGAGTCTTGCTCCATCTCTATCTGAATAGGAGAGTAATTGCGAAATTGGCCAAGCTCTTTGACAAAAGTCAAATTAATATTACCAATACCGCCGTGACGGTTTTTAGCCACAATAAGCTCAGCCATGCCAGGTTTATCGTTTGGATCGTAGTAATCACGACGAAGCAAGAAAGCAACAATATCGCTATCCTGCTCAATGCTGTTGTGAACAATAATTCCATTGGCAGCAAAATTGTGAACTAAAGGAACTGTAGCATCATAAACATCAACCTCAGCTAGCTCTTCAATAGAGGCAATCGGATCAAAAATCACCTTGTTAGCTTCAATAATTGCAATTGGGCATCCAACAACAAGCTGCTGCAAGGAGCGCCAAGTCTTTGTTAGGACTTTAGTCTGCCCCTCACCTCTCTCTTCGGTTATCAAGAATGGGTGATTTCCGCTCGCCTTAATCTGTCGTCCCATGGCCGTTTTGAGACGATAAGTCATCTTTTTGCCCGAATAAAAGACCTTTGTCATCTGGTGCTCACCCAAATTTCCAAGTGTATCGACAGCAGAAACCGTCAAAGAGTGCCTTTTCCCTGCAAGATCTTCCATACGATAGAGCTTTCTACTCTTCACATCAATTAGAATCGTATCTCCTGTTAAACAGCCCGATTCACGCAAATCACTCATCATAGGGCGGTGACCCGCCCTATCTTCCACTTTCCGCGATAACTGAGAGGGACAAAGGATAGGAATATTGAGTTCCCGCGCCAATGTCTTTAACATTCTAGAAATTTCTGAGACTTCATTTTGACGACTCTCCATCGTCCGATTTGACCCCGAGCCCGCAATCAACTGTAAATAATCAATAATCAGTAAACGAATGCCATGACTCTCTTTCATCCGCCTAGCACGCGCACGCAGATCGGTAATTTTCAATCCCGGCTGATCATCAATCACCATCGTATGTTTTTGCATATTTCCGACAGTCGCCACAATACGCTGAAACTCAACGCCAGATAAATTTCCAGTACGAATCTTATCTGACTCCACCTCAGCCTGAGAGCAAACAACCCGATCAAGCAACTGCTCAGCGGTCATCTCCAAAGAAAAAATACCTACAGGCATATGGTTTTTAAAACAAACATTTTCAGCGACATTCAAAGCAAAAGCCGTCTTTCCCATTGCCGGACGACCAGCGATAATCATCAAGTTAGAATTATTCAATCCATTAATCAAATTATCCAAATCAGTGAAATGACAAGGAATGCCTGTGACCTTTGCATCCTCAGGACCAAGAGTGCGAAATTTCTCCTGCCTCTCCTGAATCTCCTTTAAAAAAGGAGTTTCCTTTCCCATCAACAAATCTTTAAGAGTGATCCCTGCGCCAGGATTTGCTGACTGACTAATTTTAAAAAAGAGACTTTGTGCATCATCAAGAGCGCCATGAACATCCTGTGGCTCATCAAAAGCTGCTTTCTCTACAACTTGAGCCGCATCAATCATCCGTCTTAAAATAGACTTAGATTTGACAATCTCCGCATACTCTTCTAAATAAGCCGAAGTGCCCGCATACTGGGCCAAAGTCGCCACGTAAGACGGGCCTCCAATCTCCTCAAGCTTCTCCTGCCTTTTCAACTCCTCACAAACCAAATGGACATCAGCCGGCCGATCTTCACGATAAGCATCTCGCAAAATACGAAAGATCGTACGATGTTCATGAAAATAAAAATCAGACTCATCAAGTGAATCAGCAGCAGTGTTTAGGCTATTAATGCTTGTAAGCATACAACCCAAAACCATCATCTCTGATTCTTTAGACGCAGGAGCAACTTTAAATTTAGCCACGTCAAAAACATACCTAATCTTGATCTAAAGGGCAAGAGTGTTTATAGTACCCCCCACAAGGAAAGATGGCTGAGTGGCCGAAAGCACGTCCCTGCTAAGGACGCATACTCGTTAAGGGTATCGAGGGTTCGAATCCCTCTCTTTCCGTTCCTGGCTCCTTTACACACACTAAACACGGGTTTTTTTATGGTTTTTACTGCAGATAGTCGCATTTGTGCTGAAAGAAAAGAATATCACGAACTTCGCCAAGAAAATGCGCGTGCTAATCACTCACTCATCTCAACACTTGCAATCGCCACTATTGCTATGATTGGCCTTACTCTAGCAATGCACTTTGGCGCCGCAGTTGGTCCGGCAGGCCTAATAGCATGCTCCGTTGTAACAGGTGGTGTTGGTTTAGGTTTGATTGCTGCTAGTGCCTTACGTTGCATAGGATTTCCAAAGCGAACTCTAGTTCATCTTTGTGCTATGTCGAATGCTACTACTGCCTTAAGTATCACAGGTTCAAAGCGAATTGTTGATCTTGGTACTATGTCGCCTAATGACTATTCGTTACCTGGGTGGTGACAAAATAAACGTTTAAGTTTATTATTCCCTTGCGAGTCCTAATGCCCTTTTTGCCTGCCATGGGAGCCTCCTAAGCTGTAAGGCAAACAAATTATTTCTTTTTCGCAATCTAGTCAAAAATTTGTTCTAATTGTATGTGCCCTGTGCAAAAACATACCTAATCTGATCTAAAGGGCAAGAGTGTTTATAGTACTCCCCCCCCTCTCGAGCTAGTTTACTACTAAATATGATGTCATTACCTATATAATAGGTATTTCAATCATTTAGTAAGAATCTAGTTTAAAGGTAGCCTTCAAGCTTCTTAATAACAGATTCCAAGAGATCAGGTCCCCACAAATCTAATGAACGGCGTTCGTTGTCCCCAAGAAATCGATCGACATCCATACGGGCTTGAAACCAATCTAGGTCAGTAATTTTTTTACGTAGCTCATTGATTAGCCATTTAGCTGATGGTGAGATGCCCTTCTCGGCATAAGGGCCATCATATTGCTGCAAAGATGATTTGAGCAAACCAAAATTAACAGTGATTCCACAACGCACATACCAAAGAAAATCATACCAGTCGCGTCCCTTTAGATAGGTGCGAGTTAAAATAGCATTGCACTTTCCGGCAAAAAGACTTGGGAGATCGTGCGATGTGACAGCAAATGGATAAGGATAATTGAGAGCAGTGGTACTAAGTTGCGCGCCTTTAGGTCTGTGAGTATCAATCTCTAATTTGATGCTCTGTACAGGACAATTTTTTTAGCGGGAGATAAAAAGAGTCCGCAAATATGA
>CAMAUB010000105.1 GCA_945861315.1 Chlamydia trachomatis | reverse complement strand
AAGTTTGAGACTATAAAGCTTAACCCTATCAAGCTTGCTGTCTAACTTTCAACTGGCAGTACTATATACAACATTATCAACAAGGTTAACATGAAAGTCAGGATCAGGAGCGGGCAGAGGAGGTAGTGGTTTTTTTTCTTTAAAAAATTGTTTTGTTATAAGAGGAACAAGTCCAAGTCCTGAAGAGGTTGCTAGGAGTATCATTACAGGAAGAGAAAAACCATATGGAGAGATCATAAATAAGATCGACGCAGCGACTGCAATGGTAGAGGCAGCTAGGGATATTGAGTGGTCAAAAATGGAAAACCTGATCGCCTTCTTCAACTTTCCGCGCAATTGCTCAGGGCTTATGTTATCAAGTTTTTGATAATAAGGTTGATAATATCTTTCAAAAAAGATTTTTTTTATCTCTTCATCCTCTGCTGGATAGACCTGTGTAATATCTTTGACATTACGAAAATGTGTGTATTCCTGAATTGTTCGAGCAAGATTCCAGCTAGAGGCAAACATGCCAAGAGCGCCGAGGGCTAGAGTGAGAATTGGTAGTGTATTTCTAGCAGCCACGTAGGCTGGAGCGGAGGTGGCCGCTTTGTTGATTAGCTCTACCGCTAAAAGTGAAGGTTTCAAGATCTCATTTGCTGCCTGCCCCACCTTAGCGGCACCTGTTACAGCCCAAAAAGTTTTTTCACGAAAGGTTTTGGCAATTCGGATATTGTGAAAATATTCTTTTATACTAGCGCACATCGAGTAGATGAAAAAGGGGGCTGTGATTAACCCAAGTCCTGGGATTGACGGTGTACATCCTGCGAGTTTTCTTCCGAGTTGTGCGAAATTATCGGCCGCATTAAACACGACCGCAAAGCTGGTTAGCTTAACATGCGGTAGATGTCGTCGCCAGTTTGGAGCTACAGCTAGACTACTATCTCCCATTAAGATCACCTCCTTTCCTTAATTAATATTATATCAAAAAAGTGTAAAGATTCAATAAAGAATAGCTTAAAACTTAGGTTAGTAAACTTAGTATAGTGAAAATATAAGAAATTGTACTATATTATGAACCTATGCTTAGGCTCGATGACGTTTATTTTACCTACGATCGCCCTATCCTGAAAGGAGTCTCCTTTAAAATTACTCCTGGTGAGATTTTGGCACTAATTGGCACCTCTGGCTCTGGCAAGACAACGCTTTTTCGCCTAATTACGGGACTGATTAAGCCAGATAGCGGTACGATTGTGTGTAATGGGCTTGCGACCTATATGCAACAAGAGGATCTGCTTTTGCCCTGGCGGACGGTTCTACAAAATATTCTTCTCCCATTTGAGCTTGGAGAGAACTCCTCTCTCCCTCGGAAGGAGGCTTTTCAACTTTTGAACTTGGTTGGTCTTAAAGGGTATGATGAAGCTTACCCAAGTGAGTTATCTGGAGGAATGCGCCAACGCGTATCACTTGCACGTGCACTACTACAAAATCGACCATTAATGTTGCTTGATGAACCATTTGGCTCTCTAGATGTTCTGATTCGAGAGCAGCTCTACCTCTTACTTAAGCAGATGAAAAAAACTATTTTACTTGTAACGCACGATTTTCGCGATGCGCTTGAGCTTGCCGATCGAATCTTAGTCCTGTCAAATGGGCAAATTGTGGGAAATTTTACTGTCGCTAAAGAAAATCCTAATAGTCTTAAGCAAGCTATTCGTGATGCGTTGCAAGCCAAGAGTGTACTTTGCTCGTCCAGTTTGGATGTGCAAAAAGAAATGGTCCTTTAACTCCAAGTGGAATCGTTGTTAGAAATGGGGAGGCTTCTTTTGAGGAAATCTGCACATTATTTTCTAATAAAACTGGGAAATCGCGATGCCCCTTTTTCTGCTCAACATGGTCAATAAGAATATGAGAAGAAAATTCTTGTTGCAGCGCTGTTTGATTAAAGGCACGAGTCCAGACAACTTCTTGAAAGGGCTTATTTCGTTGCAAAAGAGCACAAGCGTGATAATTGCCTTGGTCGGCATAGTGCTGAACTACAGTTAAAATGGTATAATCGCGCTCTTTAATATAACCCTCCACTGTTTTAGGGAAACCAACATCTTGGTAATAAGCCTCCATTACCCGCCCCATATGTTGAGAGAAATGGCGCACTTTGGAATGATGAGAAACGCGTGCATACATCATATAACGAGCTATCCATAAAGATTCAACCGATTGCATGCCAGCCATCAAAATACCAATAGTGGGTGTGGGAGTTTCAATAATTTTCAAGCAGTCAATGAGCTGGTGGTAGTCAAAGTGCCCATAGCTTGCGCCCGTGTAGTAAGCATCACGGAGCAAATAGTCAATTCGATCAGCACCAAAATTATCTTCGGTGATAATCTTTGCCAAAAAGCGCTCCTCATCACTCACTTTAAGAGAGTGATTTTCTACAGATAGACGGATGATATCGGCGCAAGCGTTTGGACCAATCTCTTTCCAGATAGCTTTGAGCTCATCAGACTCGATTAGTTTACGCGTCATCTGCTCATGACCGCCAACTGGCAAAAGACGTTTTTCAGCCGTATGCGAAAAAGGCAAATGCCCCATATCGTGGCAAAGAGCTGCAAGACGAAGAATCTGCTTCCAATATGGATCGGGATTGGGTCTCAATTTTGAGTAGATTTTATCTGCAACCTCCATCACACCAAGTGAGTGCTCAAAACGGGTATGAGTTGCTCCTGGGTAAACCAGATAGGCAACTCCCATCTGCCGTATATAGCGTAAACGCTGAAATGGCCTAGAGTCGATCACTTTCTTTTCTAAAGAGTTAAACCGAATAAACCTGTGGATTGGGTCGCAGATTTTCATTTGTTCTTCCATGCCCTTTCCTTTATACTGTATCGCATGGCAACAATACAAGCTCAACAAGAGCAAATCTACGCCCACGGTCGAGGTTCGAGCATCTGCTGTGGGAGCGCAACCATGATCACTTTGAGCGTCTTAACGATTATTGGGTGTGCGGCTCTTTGCTTGACCCTTCCTGGGGTAAATAGCATGAGTCAAATCGTCTATCCAGTCATCTGCCCAAGTGCAGGTGTGCTGCTTTTGGCAATCCCTTCTTGGATCTTATCAGTAGTCGATTCAAGAAAGCAAACGCGTCTGCTAGACCCGCTTATTCAACAACTGAAAGCTGATTTGGATGGACATCTTCCAGGAATGCTTGGAAAAGATCGAAGAGATTGGATCATCAATCATGCACTTCCTCTTGACCAAGGGTGGATTGACGGAGGAAAGCTCATCTCTTCTTTGAAAAAACACTACCCAGAAAAAACTAAAGACCAGAGTCAAAGTGACAAATTTAGCCTCAGAGCTCTTGACCAAGTGCTCCGTAAACTCATGGATAGTGTTGAGCGAGATGAATGGGATGAGAAAATTAACACTGCAAAGCAAAAAATTGATAGGGGTCTTGCTGCCGAGCCCGCTGATACTCAGGCGGACTGGATAATACAAACGCTTAAAGATCAAGAGGATAAATGGGCTGATAAAGAGTGTATTGAAGCAATTAGAGACCTTATCGACTGCTATCTTGTCGGGCCACCTGAACCAAGGGAAGTTTTTTGTCTAAAAGAAGCACTAACCTCCCTTAATGTAACCATGTATGCGTAGAAAGGTTGATTCTGGCAAGGGCAGGGGGGGGGTTGCGGCTACCAAGACTTGAACTTGGGACCTCGACATTATCAGTGTCGCGCTCTAACCAACTGAGCTACAGCCGCGGAAAAATGGAGACTAGGAGATTCGAACTCCTGACCTTCTGAATGCAAATCAGACGCTCTACCAACTAAGCTAAGTCCCCATGCTTGATCAATACTTGGATTTGAATTTAATTTCGCACCAGCATATCGTTGGAAGAAATAGAAAAATACAACACAGGCCATGTTTTTCGCAATATGAATTCATTACTAACCTATATTCTTGTCCCAATGCTGGCTTGGCTCACTCAAGAGCAACGGTATGAAGATTCCCTCCCCTCCCCTGCTCCTACAGAGGAAAGTCTTCAAGGGGTAAAGCCTGGAAGCCTTCCTCCAAAAAACTCTCCTGGGAATCCTGGGAATCTGAAAAGAGACACTCAGACAGAAACAACTCAGGCTGCTATGCAGTGGCTTGGGCTGCTAGATGGGCAACAGTGGGGAGCCTCTTGGCTAGGTGCCGGTTCTTTATTAAAAGATGTGGTCTCTCAAAATCAATGGATCGATGCAATTAGATCTCTAAGGGGAAATTTGGGAAATGCTAGTAATCGAAAATATAGTTCAACCCAAGAAAAGAAGCAACTCACCTATGGAACACGAGGAGATTTTGCTATTGTGCAATTCAATACAACTTTTGCCAAGAAGTCAAATATGACTGAGACAATTACCTTAATGACAGATGGTCGCCTTAAGCAGTGGAGAGTGATCAGCTATAGCATCAGTAGACAACAGTGAAACGCCTCCTTCAAGCCTCTTTTTTTCTACTATTTGGTTTTTTAATTTCATTTGGAGGGTTCAACCTCATAGCCTACCAGCTTGTCGATCACTTTCGCCTTGGAAAGATCGAGGGAAAACTTCAGAAAAAAAGAGCTGATCCACTTCCAGCTTGCATCAATCAACCCTTTTTCTACCTGGGCAAAGGCTCTCAATCCTATGTATTTGAAAGCAGTGATGGGCAATACGTACTTAAATTTTTTCGAATGAATCGCTACCGCGTTGCGCAAATTGTATATATCCCCCCTTTTTTCAAAGAAATGCAAGAAGAGAAGAGGGTTGTGAAGCAAAAAAAACTCGATGACCTATTTACAAGCTGCCATATTGCTTTTAAACGCCTTGCTAAACAAACAGCTATTGTCTACCTGCACTTAGAAGAGAGTGCAAACTTAAATCAGAAGGTACTTATTCATGACGCACTTTCTCGCCCCTATTTGATCGATCTTGATAAAACCCCTTTTATTATCCAGAAGAAGGCAGTTCCTCTTTATGTTTATCTCGAAGGCTTGATCAAAGAGAAAAAAACCAGCGAAGTTTGTGTAGCCTTAATCGATCTAAAAAATTTACTTATCTCACGCTTTGAGCGGCAGGTCTCTGATCACGATCCTGTTATAGAGAAAAATGCTGGCTATCTGCTGGACGGGCGACCCATATTTATGGATATCGGACAATTCTATCTAAGTGAAAAAATCAGTAGCCCTTCCGCTTACAGACAAGAGGGAGCTGGAGTGCTTCGAAAGCTCAAAATCTGGCTAGAAGAGCAAGATTCATATTACGCTGAAATATATCTAGACTGTTTAAAAATTTAATTTACTATACTTTAAACTTGCTCTAGAAGTGGTGTGAACTAATGTTGGTATAGATCAGCAAGAAGTATATATACCCAAACAACTTGAAAAGTCGGAATTTGGGCTGACGTGAAAGCTCCCGGGATTGAACGATCGTAAACAACCCCATATTTCTAATATTGGGTCGTTTA
>CAMAUB010000104.1 GCA_945861315.1 Chlamydia trachomatis | reverse complement strand
AATTTCACTAAGGTGATGCTCAAGGATAAGGAAAAATGGATGACTAATGTCTTGCTCATAGCGATCTTTGAGTTGTTGTACAATGCGGGTAAAGTCTGAAGAGCCCTTTATATCAGAACCTGCCTCAATTCTCAGCTTTAGGGCATAAGGTTTACAAAGGCACCTTCGTGATGAGAGCTCATCTGGCCACTCATCTGTTAATATTGTGCCCCCAACTTGTAGGTGGTCATGGCATTCTCCTGAACTTTCTTTTGGAAGGCGAGTGCTTTTGCGAAGCAAGTGATAAACAGCTTCTACCCAGTTGCCCCTATACCTCACAAGTTCTTTTTGCAGGGAAGTTACAAGATTTTCACGACCAACTGCTTGGCGAGTTCCATGAAGGATTGTTTGATTTTCTAATGATGCTAAAACATAGAGACAGCAAAGAGGGAGTGTCTGACAAAACAGACACGTCCCTAATAGGCCTAAGCTAAAAAAGCTTGCATTTACACCCATTGGAATGGCACACGTACTAGTACCGATTGCAGCAATAATTATAAGAGCGATCGAAATCACACCAACCGCAGCGAGGACTTTAGCTTTGCCCCCTGGTGATTCAGGGAGCACGCGTACATATAAAGGGAGTGTAGCTAACATCATAATCTTTTACCATTCACTTTTCATTTTCGCCATCGATGACTTCAACTTCAGCTTCCTCAATGTCGTCATCACCTTTCTTTTCTTGTTCTTGAGCACCCGCTGCAGCTTGCTGTTGAGCACCAGTTGCCTGTTGCATCGCTTCTCCAATTTTTTGCATTGCTTGACTAAGTGCATCAGATGTTGTACGGATCTGATCAATCGCACCTATTTCAAGAGATTTTTTTACAGAATCAACTTTTCCTTGGATTTCGCCTGCAATCTGTGCTGGAATCTTATCTTTATAATCCTTTAATGATTTTTCTGCTCTAAAAATAAGTGCTTCCGCGTCATTTTTTATTTCAATTTCTTTCTTACGTTTCTCATCTTCAGCTTTGTGAGACTCAGCATCACTCACCATGCCTTTGATTTCTGCTTCTGTTAAACCTGATTGAGCTTCAATGCGGATCTTCTGCTCTTTCCCTGACTGCTTGTCTTTTGCAGAGACGTGCAAAATTCCATTTGCATCAACATCGAAGGCGACCTCAATTTGTGGCATGCCACGTGCAGCTGGAGGGATATCAGTCAAATCAAAGCGGCCAATCTCTCGGTTATCTTTTGCCATAGGGCGCTCACCTTGTAAGACAATAATTGTTACTGCTGGCTGATTGTCAGCGGCAGTTGAGAAGGTTTGCTTTTTCTGAGTTGGGATAGTCGTATTTCTTTCAACAAGAGGAGTCATTACGCCACCTAATGTCTCAATACCAAGTGTAAGAGGAATAACATCAAGAAGCAGAACATCTTTCACCTCACCAGAGAGAACTCCCCCTTGAATCGCTGCACCAATCGCAACAACTTCATCGGGGTTGACTCCTTTATGAGGCTCCTTGCCAAAAATTTCTTTTGTAATTGCTTGAACGATCGGCATTCTAGACATTCCACCCACCAAAATCACTTCATCGATCTTGTCAGCAGAAAGGCCTGAATCTTTCAAAGCATTGAGGCAAGGTTGTCTTGTGCGTTCAACTAGATTATGCGTTAATTCTTCAAGTTTTGAACGTGTTAATGTGAGCGCCAAGTGCTTTGGCCCAGATGCATCCATCGTAATAAATGGCTGGTTGATCTCAGTTGATGGAACACCAGATAATTCGATTTTTGCTTTTTCTGCTGCATCGCGTAAACGCTGCAGTGCCATCTTATCTTTGGCTAAATCAATTCCTTGCTCTCTTTTAAATTCAGCGAGCATCCAGTGGATGATTGCATTGTCAAAATCGTCTCCGCCTAGGTGTGTATCTCCGTTAGTAGAGAGCACCTCAAAGACTCCATCTCCAATTTCAAGAATTGAAATATCAAATGTACCACCACCAAGGTCAAAAACTGCAATTTTTTTATCACCTTCTTTGTCAAGGCCATAAGCCAAAGCTGCTGCAGTTGGTTCAGGGATGATACGCTTGACATCAAGACCAGCAATACGTCCAGCATCGCGAGTTGATGCGCGCTGCGAGTCATTGAAATAGGCAGGAACAGTGATGACAGCTTCTGTAACTTCTTCTCCAAGATAGGCTTCAGCAGTCGCTTTCATTTTTGCAAGAATTTGAGCTCCAGCTTCTTCAGGCGTTATGTGTTTTCCATCAACTTCAAAGACAACATCACCTTTATCATTTGAGGTCACCTTAAAGGGCACTGTTTTGATTTCAGATCCAACTTCATTGTATTTGCGCCCGATGAATCGCTTTGTTGAGTTGAGCGTGCGATCGGGGTTGGTAACCGCTTGTCTTTTTGCTTGGACGCCAACGAGGCGTTCATCACCTTTAAAGGCAATCACTGATGGGGTTGTACGTGTTCCTTCTGCAGAGGTGATCACTTTGGCTTGACCACCTTCCATAACAGCAACACAAGAGTTTGTGGTACCAAGATCAATACCAATAATTTTTCCTGAACGTTTTTTATCACTCATTTTCTTCTCCTGCTTCTTTAGAAACTTGTTTTTCTGGGGCTTTTGCAACTTTCACGCGTGCAACACGAATGGCGCGCTCCCCTTTCTTATATCCAGCAACGCACTCTTCGACGACTAACCCAGGTTTGTGTTCTGTCGTTTCAATCATTTCAACTGCCTCATGAAAATGAGGGTCAAAATGTTGACCTAACGAGCTATACATTTCAATACCATGATTGACTAACACTTGCTTGAATTGAGCTAGAATCATCTCAAAGCCGATCGCCCAATTTTTCACTTCTCCAGAGCATTGTTCGGCAAAGGAGAGAGCTTGTTCAAAACTATCCAGAGGATGGAGGATCTCAGAGAGGGTATTTTCAATTGCATACTGCGTTAGCTCTTGTCGCTCTTTTTGCATCCGCTTACGTGCATTTTCAGATTCAGCTAAAAGGCGCATATATTTATCTTCACATTCACGTAGTTTTTCTTGGAGCTCTATGGTCGGATCGACACTTTGCTCTTGCTCCTTCTCATTCATGCTTTACCTCTAATAATTTTTGAGTTGTTTGGTCGACAATCGCTTCTCGTTGTAAAATAGATGTATGGGAGCGAGGCTGTCGGAAAGATAGTTTAAACTTTGTGAGACTTTTTGTAAGCGCTTTAGTGATAAGAGCTGAAAAAAACCTAAGCGTTCCAAAAACTTCTTTATAAGGCATTCTGCAGGGGCCCAAAATTCCAATAGCCCCAACCTTGGTATTTCCAATGTAGTAGGGGATGGTAACAACAGAACACCCCTTAGCAGCTGTTGCATAAGGAGCGAGATCACTTCCTATCCAGTAGTGGAGGCGATCTTCTCGAACACAATCATTCAATAAAAGACGCATATGCGCACTATTCTCAAAAAGAGAGAGGCCGGTGCTTAATGAGACCGCTTCATTGAATTCAGGATAGGCTAGCAAGCGTGAAAAGCCTGTGCGGAAAAGGTCATCTTCAGAAAAGTTAGAATAGCGCACCAAGTAGCGCACCATGATTTCATTATAAAGAATACCAGCTAAGCTCTCTTCCTCAGAACTGATGTCAACGGATTTGATGCCTCCTTTGATCTGCCATTGCAACTGAGCTTCCATTCTTTTAAGAGCAAAAGAGCTTAAGCGTTTAGAAATAGGTAGAACTTCAGTTAAGATCTGTCCAAAGTCAGTTAAAATCACACAAAGAAGACGCCCATGATCGATAGCAACTAGTTTGATCTCCAGGATAAAGTCGTGATCAAAGCGCACAGATGAGAGAAAGGTGGCATATCCTATCACCTCAGAGAGACACTCTGCAGCATTTTGTAAATAAGTATGAATATTTTTTGTATCTAGCTTAATAAGATGATTGCTTTTTTTCTGAGTACCCGGGAATAGATCATCTGCTGCAAAAACTTCTTGGGCATAGACTCGAAAGGCTTCATTTGTTGGAACGCGCCCACCTGAGGAATGAGGTTGAGTTAAAAGACCTTTTTTCTCAAGCTCACAGAAGTAGTTACGAATTGTTGCAGAGCTTAAGCTAGCAAAGCCATTTTCCTTTAAGGTATTGGATCCAATAGGTTTGCCCTGTTCAAGAAAAAGCTCTATCAGGCCAATTAGCACCTCAAATTCTCTCGCTTCTTTCTTGGATTTTCTAAACATAGCCACCATTATAATGATGGCTCTTCTATAGGTCAAGCGTTTTTAGCACTCGAGCGATACGAGTGCTGAATTCTAGCTGTAAATACTTTATTTAAGATTGATTTAGTGATCAAATTCAGATAAAATAGACCTAATATTGTATTAAAAATATCTAATAGAGAGATAATTATGTCAGAATCCATTCAAATGAGCGCTTATGAGCTAACAATGCCTCTTTTGATTAGTGCAAAGCAAAAAGATCAGAAAGTCTATTCGTCCGCTATAGAGAAAATTCTTGCACAAACTCACGATCCCACTTCCTTTAATCTTTGGCTACTTGGCAGAGTTATTGTAGCGGCTGATGACATGGGGGAGAAAGATAGAGCAAATGACATTGCAGCTGTGGTGCATAAGCAATTGCTTCTTCTACCTAAATCGGACAATTTCTCTACATGGACATGGGGTTACCTTGCAGCTCACTATGCTCACTCAAAAGAGTATCAAGAGTGTAAAGAGAACATGTTATCTGGAATCGAGGATCTACAGGCCAAAACAGAAGAGAGGGAGCAGGATAACGTTCAATGGGCTTTTGCTCTTGGCATATCAGCTGCAGCTCAAGCAAAGGACGCTGGGGTGTATAGGGATCTTCTTCAAAAGCTCAAACTATGGACAGGTAAGGAAAATCTAAGCGATGCGATCGAGACAATTCCTAGAAGAGATTTTACAGCCTGGGCGATGGCTCTTATCTATAGAGCTGCCCAAAAGATGGATGATCTAGACAGCTGCAGAGAGCTTGCTCCGCGGATGCAGGTGGCGATAGCAAGTGCCACTGCACCAAACGATCAGCTCCTAGCTCAGATGATATTGACTTGATCTTAATAATTATTTAAGGCATAATGAAGGTATGGTTAATTTTATAAATCTAGATTCAGTCATCCCACGCCCAATCCTCAGCCTGCCTTCTAAGAGAAAAGATTTGGTTCCCTTGATAGTTATTGTGCAGTTGTTTGTCATGCAAGTCGTTGTCCAAGCAATGCAGCACTATGGGGAAGATATTCGCCGCCAGGGTAGAATCTCTCGGAAGATTGACCGCCGGCAGGCTGTGCGCCAGCATGAGATCAGAGCCTCTCAGCTGAGTAATGACTATCAAAGAGTTGAAGGAGTCAACCATTCAGGCTCACCCCTTCCAACCTCACTTTATCTAGGCCATCGCCTCATGCTTAGCACACCAGCTTAGGGCTCGTAAAGGAATAACTTCCGCATCTGAAAC
>CAMAUB010000103.1 GCA_945861315.1 Chlamydia trachomatis | reverse complement strand
CTCCCGCGATTGAACGATCGTAAACGACCCAATATTAGAAATATGGGGTTGTTTACGATCGTTCAAGCCCGGGGCTTTGACGCAGCCGAAATTCCGACTTTTCAAGTTGTTTGGGTATATCTCCATTGGTCTACGCGGTTACAGCCTCTTTTTTCTTGCGTGAAGCACGTCTTTTTTCACACACTTTTTCACGCTTCTTCAATTTCATGCGAGTCTTCTCTGCAAGCATGTCAGGTGCAACTTTCTTTACAAGTGCTGTTGCATTGTCACTCAAGATAGCTCCGTTATCGATCCAGAAAGAAATCCGTTCAGGCTTCAAACTGAGTCCATTTTCTTTGCTGTGCGGATCGTAAGAACCGAGCAATTCAATATATTTTCCATCGCGTGGTGTGCGACTATTTGTCAGCACTAGGCGGAAAACGGCATGATTGCGTCTTCCTTGCTGCCTTAGTCGTATTTTTAAGGCCATTTACTTTCCTCCCATATACTTCTCTAACATTTTTTTGTTAGGAGCGTTTTTAAAAAATTGTTTTGATTGTTTAAAACTTTTCCTCAATTTATTCACATCTGCAAGATCTGTCCCACTTCCTTTGGCAATTCGCTTTGAACGATGCACGTCTAGTTGGTCTTGCTCACATCTTTCACGAGGTGTCATTGATAAAATTATTGCTTCTACTTTGAAGAACTCTTTCTCTTTCCCAGCAAAATCTGGCATCTTAGAGGCGCCTGGCAACATCTTCATAATCTTTGCAAATGACCCCATCTTTCTTAGAGCTTGAATCTGTTTAAGATAGTCATCATAAGTGAAAGTTGCTTTGCGCATCTTCTCTTCAAGCTTCCTTGCGTCTTCTTCGCTGACAAACTCCTCAGCTTTCTTTACCAAGTTGATGGTGTCACCCATCCCCAAAATTCGATCAGCCATTGAGTGAGCATTGAAAATCTGTAGATCGTCGAGCTTCTCTCCAATCCCCTCCAACTTCAGTGGCTTTTTTGTCACTTCAAAGATGGATATTGCAGCACCGCCGCGTGTATCTCCATCGAGCATTGTCAAAATTGAACCCGTGATCTCAAGGCGCTTATTAAACTCTTCTGCAGTTGTCACAGCATCTTGACCAGTTGCTGCATTTGCAACAAAGAGCACCTCATCGGGCTTAATCACCTTCTTGATACTCTCAAGCTCTTTCATCAACGTATCATCGATGTGCAAGCGGCCTGCTGTATCAAAGATCACAACATCATATTTTTTTGCTTCAGCCATCGCTGCTTTTGCAACTTTAACTGGATTTGTTTCACCATCAAGGGTAAAAACTGGAACACCAATCTGCTCTCCCAAAGTTTTCAGCTGCAACACAGCTGCTGGCCTTTGCAAATCACAAGCTACAAGTAAAGATTTTTTACCATACTCTTTCTTCTGCAGCATCTTAGCAATTTTTGCAGCATGTGTTGTCTTACCACACCCCTGCAATCCGCAGAGCATAAAGATCGCAGGCTTCGATGATAAATTAAGCGTAGCTTCCTTATCGCCCATCAAAGCTGAAAGTTCATCATGAATCAACTTGATAAACTGCTGACCTGGCGAAACGGATT
Source organism: Chlamydia trachomatis (assembly GCA_945861315.1). Classification (GTDB taxonomy): domain Bacteria; phylum Chlamydiota; class Chlamydiia; order Chlamydiales; family JAAKFR01; genus JAJACK01. The sequence goes on along the minus strand of CAMAUB010000103.1, from coordinate 3,961 downwards.
TAAGAACATCATCACCTAAAGCCTTCTCTTTTACCCGCTTGATAAAGTTCTTTGCCACAGAGTAATTCACGTCAGCATCAAGCAGCGCCAAACGCACGTCTCGCACTGCATCGGAGATATTCTCTTCGCTTAAGCGCTTCTTTCCCACTAAGGAAGAAAAGATATCAGTAAATTTTTCAGCTAAAGACCCAAACATGATGATCAAGGATACATCAAAGATTTAATCCATTTCAAGGAAAAAAAAGCGATCATGCCCTGACCAATCAGATTCAAAATGACATTGGTACCCCTTCGACTGAAAAATCTCTTTAACAGCCTCACCTTGACCCCGTCCGATTTCGAGCCATGCTTTCTTCCTAACGATGCCTTTTAGATCTAGCCTACGGTAGATTTCAAGACCACTTTTGCCTGCTATTAAAGCCATTTTGGGCTCATGTTTTACTTCTAAATCAACCGCATTATACTCTTCTTCTGAAAGATAGGGAGGATTACACACTAAATAATCACACATCCCTACAAATGGCTCTAAAAGATCTCCTTGAACGAATTCAATCTTCACCCCAGCAGTTAGTGCATTCTCTTTTGCCACAGCAAGTGCCTTGGGAGATAAGTCGGATGCGACCACCTCTAAGTCTGGAAATCTTTTTTTAAGAGCGATTGCAATCGCTCCAGATCCGGTACACACATCAAAAAGACGCCCTTCAAGTGGTGTTTTTGCAATCATTTCAACTAGAACTTCTGTTTCAGGGCGAGGAATCAAGACATCAGAGGTAACTTTCAATCTCACTCTTGCAAATTCAACCTGACCGGCAATATACTGCGAAGGTTCCCGCTCACCCCTCCTTATAATCACCTTTCGGCAATTTTCAAGCTCCGCCTCATCAAGTGGACGATCAAACTGAAGATAAAGATCTAGCCGCTTGACACAAAGTGCATCAGCTATGACCTCTTCAGCCATGCGACGTGCATTTTCAATCCCTTTTTTAGCCAAAAATGTGGCTGAGCGACCAATGATCTGCAAAACTGTCATCATCCGTGCAATTTCTCTTCATAGAAGTGTTTGACAAGCGTGGATGTCACTTCATCAAGATCTCCATCCATGATACGCTCAAGATTGTAAAGCGTTAGATTAATTCGATGATCTGTTAAACGGTTTTGCGAAAAGTTGTAGGTGCGAATTCTCCCTGAGCGATCTCCTGTTCCAACTTGACTTGAGCGTACACTAGCTTCCTCTTCAGCTTCCTTACGTCTTTTCTCTTCAACGATCTTCGCCATCAGCAAGCGCATCGCTTTATCTTTGTTCTTATGCTGACTGCGCTCTTGCGAGCAATAGCTCACAGCACCTGTTGGAATATGTGTGATGCGAACAGCTGAGTCAGTCGTGTTGACGTGCTGACCGCCGGCACCAGAGGCACGATAGGTATCAATTCTCAGATCCTTCTCATCAATCTTGATCTCTTCTTCCTCTGCCGGCTCAAGCAAGATCGCTACAGTAATCGCTGAGGTGTGCACCCTTCCTTGAGTCTCTGTATCTGGAACACGCTGAACACGGTGGATTCCTCCCTCGTATTGAAGGAAACGCTTCACCTTTTGACCAGCAATAGCCATGATATATTCTTTAAATCCCCCAATTTCCGACTCGCTATAGGAGAGCGCCTCAGTTTTCCACCCCCTACGATCCGCATAAAGCTGATACATTCGAACGCAGTCTCCAACAAAAAGAGCCGCCTCATCTCCACCTGTACCCGCACGCAATTCCATAATAATCGTTCGGCTATCATCGGGATCTGGAGGAACAAGAAGAGTTTCGAGTTTATTTTCTAATTTGGGAATGAGTGCTTGTCCAGAAGCAATTTCTTCTTTAAGAAGGGCGATCATCTCACCATCTTTCTCTTCAAGAAGAAGCTCCTTATTCTCTTGTACAGCCTTTCGTTCTTTTTCAAGATCAAGGACAACAGACTGTATATCAGCTAAATAGGAATGCTCTTGAGTCAACGAACGATATCTATTCGTATCCTCAAAGGCATTAGGTTCTGCCAAAGCGACCTCAACCTCCGTAAGGCGATTGAGCAGCTTAGCCAGTTTTTTTTCGATCACTATTTGTTCTTCTTATAGCGCTTCAAGAACTTGTCAACACGACCTTCGCTATCGACGAATTTTTCGCTTCCAGTAAAGAAGGGATGTGAAGCCGAAGAGACTGTCACACTGTAGACAGGATACTCAACGCCTTCAAAAACTTCACGTTGTTTGGGCTGTAGAGTCGATCCGATCACAAATCTTGTTCCTGTCGAGTTATCGACAAAAAGAACGTCTTGATACTGAGGATGCTTTTCTTTCTTCATAAATACTCCAATTTTTTACCCATTAAAAATACCCTCCTTCTATGAAAAAAACAAGAGAAAATATATAATAGGGGCATGAAATATTTATTTACACTCTTTCTTCTCTGTAGCGCTTTGATTGCCGATGAGATTCAGCTCAAATATCAACTCAACACAGCAGCTGCTGGCAACTATGTTGTGACCGAACAAGGAAAAACGTATGCCTTTCTCTATGTAAGGGAAAAAAATAGTAGTCAAATTATTATTGAAGAGGTAGCTATTCCAGCCTCAAACTTCACCCGTCAAAACATTGGTTGGAAACAGTGGTTTGAATCGGGTGCTGCTGGTCACACCCTTTGGACGATCTCTCAAATCAACCTTGACACCGGCTCTTTTGAAGAGACCTTCTCCTATACCCATCAAGGATGGGTCGACATGTCAGAATCAAATAGTTTCTTGTCAACCCTCCTCAATCTGCGCTTTTCAGAGGTTCCCGAGCAGGATAGAAAGCGTGTTGGTCTCCCGCCAGGATCTAACAGGCAAGATAACAGACCCATTTGGAACCCCCGCGTTATTGTTGAGGGGTGCGCTCTAGCAAATGTCCCCTTCATGGCTTTTAGAACTATTTGGCCAAAAGACCACACTGAACTCTCTTGCAAACCAATTGACGTCTACCTCCCCTATACTATTGAAGGAGCAAACTACCCTTCATTCTTTCCTTACCTTGTAGAAGTAGAAGGGAAAGTTGGCAATGCTAAACTGCGTGTTGTTGATTCCGGTCTGGATGCTCACTCTCCAAAGCAACCACTCCCTTATAAAGCACCAGAGCTCACCTCTGACCCCTTCTGGTCAGACGATGGCCTGCTCTTTGAAATCAAAACAAACAGCGCCATCTGTGACTATCTCATTACAGCAGAACAAACTGATTCCTCCTTCGCGCTACCTCTCCCTTTCCCCTCTATAACTTGTGAAAATGGAAGAATTCTTGTTCAAAACGAGCAACTTACGCAGTGGCTAACCCACGGTGAACGCTACCGCTTCCAGATCTACCCCAAAGAGCATCCAGAGCTCTGCATCGAAACAGAACCAGTTCTAATTTAATCGACTATACCCAAACAACTTGAAAAGTCGAATTTGGGCTGACGTGAAAGCTCCCGCGATTGAACGATCGTAAACGACCCAATATTAGAAATATGGGGTTGTTCACGATCGTTCAAGCCCGGGGCTTTGACACAGCCGAAATTCCGACTTTTCAAGTTGTTTGGGTATATACATCATCTTCTACAAGCTTTACGCCATTGAGAAAGTTGATCCACTCTTGACGCTCTTGATCTGTTAGGATTTCAAAGCTCTTATAAGATGTGGCTGCAACATAGTCTTCTGCCCAAGTTACCTTCTCAAATTTTGTGAGAAAACCTGTTAACTCCACAAGAGCTGAGCTCTCATCACGTTCAACAAGACGGTAGCTTGCATCACCACTAGAATCACCATCAGATGGATAACATGACTCTAAATGGCTGAGGTAATTATCGAGATTTCCAAAACAAGAAAGTGTATTTTTTGGTGCAATAACACATCTAAATTCTGAATCACGCTCACCTTGCCAAGTGCGACCAATCTTAGTTCCATCTTCAATCTCT
>CAMAUB010000102.1 GCA_945861315.1 Chlamydia trachomatis | reverse complement strand
TGTGAAGGGAAAAAATGCGTAAGGTGAGTAAAGTCAGTTGTCATCATTTTCTTAATTCCTCATTTTTTGACGCAAAATGAGGCAAATCATGCAAAAAACATCTTAGTTTCAGATTTTATTTGCCTCATTTGCCTCATTTAAGACATAATTAGTTTAAATGAGGAGAATATGAGCTTATTTCGTCACCCAGAGGCCGAGTCAGTTTTATTAGAATTTAAAAGAAAAGTTCCAAAAAATGAACAAATCATTAAAACAATCATTGGTTTTTGCAACCAAAAGGGCGGAAAACTTATAGTCGGTGTCGATGATGACCGGACAATAGTAGGACTGCCTGAAGATCAAATAAACAGCCTTCTTGAATCATTAGATCATTCTATTTATGAGGCGTGCTATCCACCCATTATTCCCTTACTATCTACTCAATTGTTCGGGGATAAGACCGTATTAATTATTGCCGTATCTTCGGGAATGAATAAGCCCTATTTTAGAAAGTCTGAAGGAATAGAGAAAGGAACCTATATTCGCATAGGACGCAGTAGTGTACATGCAACCCCTGCCATGATTGAAGAACTCAAATGGCAATCACGTAGAATAGATTTTGAAACACTTCCGGTTTATAACGCCTCACTTGACACCCTGGACAATCAATTAGTCCAAAACTTTCTTGATAATAGAAAGAATCAAGTATCTGCAAAAGTTACACAAGAGGTCCTGCGTTCCTATTCTTTGGTTGTTGAGGAACATTGCGAACTCTTTCCCACCTATGCAGGTCTATTGAATTTTGGAAAATCCCCCCAACTTTTTCTTTCAGAAGCCATGATCATTGTGAGTCATTTCCGAGGCATCGACGGTAGGGATGCTATTGCTTCAATAGATTGTGAGGGGAGCCTTTTAAATCAATTCCAGCAGGCGCATCATTTTGTTCTCAGCCGCCTTTCAAAGGCATTTTCAATTTCAGGGGTTGTAAGAGATGAAAAATTGGAAATTCCTGAGGTTGCATTTAGAGAGGCGTTGATAAATTTACTGGTTCATCGAAATTATCATATCAAGGCTCCCTCCAAAATTTCTATCTATGATGATCGTTTGGAGTTATTTAGTCCGGGCGGTTTTTCAGGTCCTATTGAACAAGATCAATTGTTAATGGGACTGACATACCTGCGTAATCCAGCTATATGCAAAATTTTTCGGGAAATGGGCCTTGTAGAGAAAATGGGCACTGGATTCATCAATATCTTTAAAAGTTATGAGGCTTGGGGACTTGAAAAACCTCAAATTATTGAGGGTGCAAATTTTGTAAAGTGCATCCTACCAAGAGGCTCTTCTCAATTAAGCTCGACAAAGCATCGGACTGAAGAAAGTATTTTAGCTCTATTCTATTCACAAAATGAAATCACCACGCAAGATGTGGTCAATAAATTTTCTATTTCTCGCGCAACTGCACAAAGATGGCTTAATTCCCTCATTGAAAAACGATTGGTTGAACGGATTGGAAGGACGCGAAATTTAAGATACCGCCGAACAGCAAAAAGTTAAAATACTCTTGTCCTACGGCTGCGGGGCGAACCCAATGTGGGTTCTCATCTCTACCTCTTACAAAAAAAAGAAGCGCATTTGCGCTTCTTTGTTCCGGAGGAGATGGGATTCGAACCCATGGTACAGGATTAGTGCACACACGCTTTCCAAGCGTGCTCCTTAAGCCGCTCGGACACTCCTCCATTAACGAGCTAAAGCGAAAACTATACAAACTCACCTTACGGTATTTTTTCTCTTTACAGAGTATCTACGAAGATGAGTGTAAACTAGATCAAGAAAATCCGCAATCAAGTAGATAAAAAAAGAGAACCCCCTAAGGAGTTCTCTCTTTTCAAAAAATTATATTTTTTGACTAGATGGACTATCTGTGTCCGTGCTCGCGACGTGGAGCTCTTTCCTTCTCAATCGCTTCTTTTACGACGAGAGGACGGCCGCCAAGCTCTTTCTCATTTAGTTCATCGATAGCTCGTTGGCCTTCTTCTGAAGAAGACATCTCAACAAAACCAAAACCTCTAGAACGACCTGTTTCACGGTCAAGAATAATTTTGGCGCTAACCGGTGTGCCACAAGCTGAAAAATGTTCTTTAAGTTCATCTTCTGAACATTGTCTTGGCAAGTTTGTTACAAAAAGTTTCATAAAATCCTTTATCCTTATGATGTTGTTTAAAAAAGACTTTTCTTTGATAAACAATTGACACTTAGAATCTTATTCTTGCCAATCGCTACTAGAATGCATATCTCTTATATGTAGAGAGCGACCTATACGAAATGCCGATCTCTAAAATCTTTTCCCTCTATATTAGAAGGTAGGAGCTTCTTTTGCAAGTAAAAGTATAAAAACTTAGATTTTATGCCAATAGACAGGGAGCTATAGACTGCTTCTGCCACCCACTTAAGCGATGTGCTATGAGCTTTAACATTATTTTTTAAAGATTGCATAAAAACTTTAAAAAGAAAGATTATGCTTTTTAATACCTTAACACACAGGAGTCAAGAAGATGAAATGCCTACTTATTGCGCTTGCGCTTTGCTTTGCAGCGCCCACTTATGCCGATAGCCGAGACCGTGATTATGACTTTAACCAAGAAAGAATGATTGTTGATAGAGACACAATTTTTATCATCTCCTCATTCGATAGTACAGATGGAGTGAGTGCATACGATTTTTATGGCAATCGTCTTTGGGAGACGCGTTTTAAATCTAAGATTCTCTCTTGGGATGTTGAACCAAATCTCGTCCTTATTTTTTCAAAAGATCGTGCCGGCCGCTCAACATTTTTAAATTGTATCGACCGCAGAACTGGAATTTCTCTCTGGGAGCGACCATAAAGAATTAAAATAAATAGACCTACTGTGATTGCGTTTTCTTCCTTAAGAAAGCGCGATCACAGTAGGTCTATAGCCTTTTTAGCGAGAGGAGGAGGTTGTTGCAATAATCTCCTGAGTCAATTATACTTTTTGCAGTGCGTAAAATTTTTCTTTTGATAATTTTGTTTTCTGAAGTTCTAGTTGCTCAACCAAGAGTTTTGGTTAGTGTTGCCCCTCAAAAATTTCTTGTCGAACAAATTGCTCAAGATCGAGTTAAAGTCGATGTGATTGTCCCCGATGGAGCTAGTCCTCATACATATGAACCAACGCCTAGACAAGCAGTTGCTCTTGGGAAGGGCGATGTGTGGTTTCGCATTGGTGAAAGCTTTGAAACGCGCTTAATAAAGATCCTGGAATCGAAGATGGAAATTATTGACCAACGAGAAGGATTGGATTTATTAAAAGATGGATGTTGTGGCTGCAAGGACTCTTCTGACCCTCATATTTGGTTAAGTCCTGCACTATTGAAGAAGGAGGCTGAGCAAATTACGGAAGTATTGAGTCGCCGCTCTCCTGAATCGGCTCCTTTTTTTAGAAAAAATTATGCTGTGCTTTGTAAGAAAATTGATCTTCTAGATGAAGAGATAGCTTTCCTTTTGCGCGATAAATGGGGAGAGGCTATTTTAGTTAGTCATCCAGCCTTTGGCTATTTTTGCCGTGATTATGGCTTAAGGCAAATTGCTATCGAAGCCGATGGCAAGGAGCCCTCCACAAAAAGAGTGCTTGAATTGCTTAAAGAAGCTCGTGAAGCTTCCATCTCTTCTGTCTACTTGCAAAGGCAGTATAGCATGAGAGGAGGAGAACGGATTGCAAAAGAGCTACAAGCAAAAGTCATAATGGTCGATCCTTATGAGGAAGATGTGATTTCAAACTTAAAATTATTCGCTAAAACGTTATGATCTCTGTTAAAGAGCTCGATTTTGCCTACGATGGAAGATTTGTCTTAAAAGATATTTCTTTTGAAGTTTGCAAAGGAGAATTTGTCGCTATTTTTGGTCCAAATGGAGGGGGTAAGACAACTCTTTTATCTCTTCTTTTAGGATTTTATAAGCCTTTTCGAGGGAGCATTACTATCAAGGGATCGCTTGGTTACGTCCCCCAAAATTTTTCATTTGACCCACTTTTTCCTATCTCTGTGTATGAGGTTGTCTCCCTTGCCAATAAAGAGAATGCGCGAAGCGCTTTAAAGCAAGTTGGAATGGAGAAGCAAATCCATCACCCTTTTGCAGCTCTCTCGGGAGGACAACGGCAGCGTGTTTTACTAGCACGCGCTTTAGCAATGCGTCCTGATGTCTTATTATTAGACGAACCTGTAGCAAATGTAGACTCTGAAGCTAGAGCAGAAATCTATCGTCTTCTAGGCACTTTAAAAGGTGAGGTTACAATTGTGATGGTAACACACGATTTGCAAGGAGCTTTGGAACTTGCAGACCATCTTTTTTGTGTTCAAGAGACGATGAGTGAAATTCCACACAGCCAGCTTTGTCATCACTTCGCTAAAGGACTTTACCATGCGGGGAAAAAATGAGTTTTCTCAATGCTGTCATTGCAACTCCCCTCTTACAGATGGCACTACTTGCTATTTTGGGAACATCGATCGCATCTGGCGTCTTAGGTTGTTATGTCGTTGTCAAGCGCATTGTCTCAATTAGTGGAAGCATTTCACATTCTGTATTAAGTGGTCTTGGATGCGCGCTCTTTTTACAAAGAACGTACGGCCTTGATTGGCTTTTGCCGATTTATGGTGCCTTGGTTGCAGCAATTATCTCTGCTTTGATTATTGGATTTGTGCATCTTTATTACTCTCAAAGGGAGGATACGGTCATTGCAATGATCTGGTCTGTTGGTATGGCACTAGGAGTTGTCTTTGCCTCACTCACTCCCGGCTTTAATGTGGAGTTGATGAATTTTCTCCTTGGAAATGTGCTTTGGGTTGGCCTTCCTGATTTAATTATTTTGGCTGTTTTAGATGTAGTGATTATTGTTTCAGTTGCAGTATTTCATAAGCCATTTTTGGCAATCTGTTTTGATGAGAAGCAAGCAAAACTACAAGGCTTGAATGTGACCAGACTCTATCTCTTTCTTCTCGTATTGATCGCACTATCAATTGTGCTTCTCATTCATACAGTTGGGGTGATCTTGGTACTCTCAATGCTAGCTCTACCCGCCTCAATTGCAGAGAAGTTCACCTATAAGCTCTCCAGTATGATGATCGTCGCCGTGATTTTGAATATTTTATTCTCTCTTGGGGGGATGGCTATTTCTTATCGACTCAATTGGCCAGTTGGAGCAACGATTGCTCTCTTTTCAGGATTCATCTACTTGGCTAGCATTCGCTTTAAAAAACCTCTAATTTGCTAAGAAGCTGTCCTAAAACCTAAAATTTGATATTGTCTCTATTTTTTCCCATTCACTATCTGATATAGTCGATTAAATTTAGATTGATATTTTATGGTTGCGCCAAAGCCCCGCGGTTTAATGATCACAAGTCGGTTAATATTAGAAATATTGATCAACTTGGGATCATTAAACCCCGGGTGCTTTCGCGTAACCAGAGGTTATCAATATAAATTTAATCGACTATACACAAAAATCTCTCAAAAATCAGTTGATTTGGAGATCCTAAACAGGCTCTAAGGGCCCATAAG
>CAMAUB010000101.1 GCA_945861315.1 Chlamydia trachomatis | reverse complement strand
ATGATGAAGGAGTCAATGTTCATTATGTAAAAATTTATAATGAGACAAGAAACATCGGAGAAATTCACCGCATACAGGATGGCGTGGATGTCAGCTATAGATACTTTAAAATAGAAAACAACAAAGAGGTAATAATTGATCCTCCAGAAGAGGATGAAAGACACTACTATGCCACGCTTTCTGTAGGCTCGAATGAGATTATCTCTTTTCAAAAGGAACTTTCAGTCTATAAGGTGGACAAGGAAGAGCTATTTGTAAACATTCCAAAACTACAGACAATTCCTGTTGGGAAAAATCAAGACCTGGTTCTAGAGAACACTGATCACGAAATAGCGACTCAACTTGCATCAACTTTCAATAACCTTACACATAGCGAAAAAAAGGAAGTAATTTCTTCGATTGAGCAAAGCAGTCATCCTTTGATTACTTTAGAGGGGAAAAAACAATCCAAAGCATCACCTGATGAAGTTCAACAAGCCATAGAAGCAATTCTTTCTAAAACGCACACTTCTATAGAAGAAGGATTTTATAAAACGGTAGACTCGAAAGAAGAATTTGGAATCAGTAGGTTTGTAGCCGATAGGGTATACCATATGCCCCAACTTCTTAAAAATATAGAGCTAAAAAGACAGAAGGGAACAAACACTTATATCCTCCAATCTGAACACAAAGATTCTAGTGGAAACAGTATAAGATTAGAACATCGTCTCCTAGCTTCTTGTTCAGAGGAAGCTACCAAAATCTCGGAAATTGTCGTGAAACGATTGCAAGGGGTACAAAATAAGATTTGGATGGCCACATGGCAGCTTGCGAATCAACTTGAAAGATTCACCTTTACCTGTGAGCTCACAAAACTCATGAAATTATGTTCTCCAGAGAGGGAGTCTCATTTTAACAGCGCAGAAAAAATAGAGTTCTATGAGCATCTCAGAAGTCTAGAAAATACTAAGATCATTTTCAAAAGGAAGAGAAAAAAATATAGCCGTTCTAAAAGCAAACCAAAAGAAGAATACATGGAATACGAAATTAGACTCTTAGAAATCCATGGAAAAATTGTCGCTCATAATAGCTATCCAAATGAAATTACTCTCACAATTTTGAATGCTTCGGCGTTTCAAAATGAAGCTACAGCATTCTTGGGAGCTGCAATTAAAAACAAAACATTAGAACTCCATTCTGATGACGCCTCTTTTGCTTTGTGGATACAGACCAGGAAAAGTCAACGTATGGGGTCAGAATCCATTAAACTTGATAGGGAGTATCTTTATATTTTGACAGGGCTGCAAAGGACTAGTGAAACGAATCGCTCTCACGCAAACAAGCTCCTTCTTGTGAAGCTAAGACGCTTAATGGATAAAGGCATCCTCGTATCAGTGCCTGAGAAGATCGAAAAAACAGTGATACTTCAGATTAGATAGGTCCTAAATTATTCAGGAGTTTGAGTTAGCTTAGTTGGGGGTTTGAGTTAGCCATTTCAGGGGTTTAAGTTAGCTTTTTCTCTAGGTAATAGCGGTCATTAAGTTATTAAGAAATAATAGAGCCTATCGCCTAATGCCTGACGGCGGCTCAAGCTCAATAATTCCTATGTACTTCTTAATGTAAATAAATTATTTTAAAGCAATGATAAGTATCTAAGAATTAGATATAAACAAAGGCTTTACTTCATGTTAAATTTATGCCCATCTCAGATCGCTATCGACACGTTCGTCACAGCTTTAAGATCAAAAAACAGGAATAGAGTAATCCAATATCTCAAGTTAACGAAGGAAATGCGGTTTAATGACTTATCTGGGAGATGGACTACTCTCGTAGAAGATGCCATCGGATATGTCCTAGATGAAGAAGAAATCATCATTCTTTCTGGAGCAACCTGGGATAAAAAGCAGAAAATGTTAGGGGAGATGATGAGTGTTTATGATAAAGGGCAAATCTATGCTTTGGTTGGCGGATATCCTTGCGCTCTTAGGAAAAATGAATATGTGAAGTTAGACGCTCCCCCTTCTCATTGCATTGGAGAACTCATTTAGGAAAACCTATGCCAGCACCAAAAAATCATATGCCCTATCCTGGTTGCGAAAAAGGAGGGAGGCCAGAAAAATACACAAAGACCTTTATTGAATCGGAAGCTGACGCTTTTTTAGAATGGATGAAACTCCCAGAAAGCCTCTACTTCAAAAGATTTGCCATTGATAGGGGTTATCACCCCAACCGCCTAGCTGAGTTTGCTGAACAAAATGAAAAGTTTTCGGGAGTTTATGAAAAAGCTAAAGCATGGCAAGAAGTCCGATTTGTGGAAGGAGGTCTTCTAAGTGAATTCAATGCTGGCTTCACAAAATTTGTCATGGGAAATGTCTGCGGTTGGGTTGATAAACAAGAAACAAAAGTCTGTGGTGATGCTGCCAACCCGTTAGCCTTCTTATTGCAAAAGGTTGACGGTCAGTCAAAGGATTTGACTAATGCTGGTGATTGAACAGGCTGAAAGCCGTCTTAGCAATCCGCTTTGGCGGCTAAACAATCTCTACTGGATCATAGATAAAACGGGCAATAAGTCGCTGTTTCAGCTGAACTGGGCACAAAAAAAGCTTTACCAAGATATGTGGTATTGCAATCTTATCTTAAAAGCTCGTCAACTGGGCATATCAACGTTTGTTTGTCTGCTTTTTCTTGATCGCATCCTCTTCAACAGCAATCAGCACGCAGGGATCATCGCTCATACCCGTGAAGATGCTGAAATGATGTTTTGCCGTGTCAAATTCGCCTATGATAGCCTGCCAGAAGAGCTAAAGGCTCTGCGCCAGGTCAATACTGATAATGCTCGTGAGCTACAATTCAATAATGGTTCTACGATCCGTATAGGTACGTCGATGCGCTCAAGTACCCTGCAATACCTGCATATTTCAGAGTTTGGCAAAATCTCTGCTCGATATCCTGATAAAGCTCGTGAGATCATGACTGGCTCTTTGAATGCTTTAGCAGCTGGTCAGTACGTTTTCATTGAGAGCACAGCAGAAGGAAGGGAAGGATATTTCTACCAAATGTGTAAGGAAGCACAAGCAAACAGAGATTCAAGCAAAAAATTATCACTTTTGGACTTCAGATTTCATTTTTTTCCGTGGTGGGGTCATAAAGACTACAGAATCGATTTACAAGACTTGGCAGTACCAGAACATCTCTCAAGCTATTTTAACGCACTAGAGAGCCAAATAAACGGCAAGTTGGAATCAGCACAGCGGACTTGGTATGCAAAAAGAGCCATAACTCAAGGTGAAGATATGAAACGAGAATTCCCAAGCACACCTGACGAGGCATTTGAGACTTCAAACGAAGGGGCTTACTACGGCAAGCAGATAACCAAAGCCCGCATAGAAGGGCGGATTCGTAAAGTCTACTACGATGCCAATGTCCCTGTTCATACAGCTTGGGATCTAGGATACAACGATTCAACAGCAATTTGGTTCTTTCAACAGTGTGGCCAGGAGATTCACCTTCTCGAATATTATGAGAACAGTGGAGAAGCTCTAACGCATTATCTCCAATACATTAAAAACAAACCTTACACCTATGGAAAGCACCTTGTCCCACACGATGCAGCTGTTCACGAGTATTCTACAGGGTTATCCAGAGTTGAAGTGGCTAGAAATCATGGAATCCTTTTTACGATAACGCCAGACATCGGAGTAATCGAGGGCGTTGATGCAGCTCGGAATATTCTTCTCCGATGCTGGTTCGATGAAGAGAAATGTTCTAAAGGGATTACAGCTTTAGAAAGCTATCGCAAAGATTGGAACGAGCAGCTCGGGTGCTGGTCAAGCCGCCCTCTACACAACTTCGCTAGCCATGGAGCTGATGCTTTTAGGATGCTAGCGGTTGGTCTTGGGAAGCTAGAAAATAAGGGACTAACAGCTGACGAATGGAAACGATTAAAAAATCAATATTCCCTCCTGCATTAAATCTCATTCCCTTATAATCTCTTCCTTTGTAACACATTACAGACCCCCCTATGAACACTGAATATCTTGAAGAGCTTGCCAGAATTCGATCCAATATCAAAGAAGCTTTAGGCTTTGCAACTCAGGACAAACTGCTTGCTGCCAAACAGCCTGAATCTGAAGGGCACTTTCTTCTTATTGAACAGATTTTTCAAAATCAATTGTATGTGCTGAAACATGCCGAACTGTTAGCTCATGACTCTCTTCCATCCGAACAATTGACTTATGCTTCCATCTGGCTCGATATTCAGTTTTGGATCTCAAAACTGGGATGTTTCTATGAGCGGACAAGCCTCATGATCAAACGCTCCACCGCTGCAGCCGATCTGGTTGGCGACGAGTTTTCCAGCCGAGCAAATTCTATTATTGGGTTAAGCATAATTTTAGCTCGCTTTACGGAAATAGCATGTGCAACAAATCCACCTTTAACTTGGATTCAAGATGAACAATTAATGCGATGTCTAGTTGATACAGCAAAAAGCATTTACATCAGAATATTCTCTACTTTAGAAGAATTAATAACATCGTCATATACAACCCTAGTTTCAAGTGGTAAAATTTGTAAGGTTGAAACTGAATTAACGGAACTCTTGAATCTTTGTGAACAAATTCCATGCAATGTTCTCAAGGAGGATTCTAAATTAACTGAAACCGCTTCGATTCTTGAAAAGATTCAAATGAAAATCAAGAAAATGGCAAGTAATGAACATGCTTCATTTTTCAGAATTATTAGGCATATCACTGATAGTTATCTGCCTAAAGAAAACCGCAAAGCCGATCTTCCCTTTTGGACGTTTTTCTTTCATGCTAGAAATTCTCTTCTTCACAAAAAGGGATGGGGAACATGCAACTGCTCAATTGAGCTATGGGGGCGGAGCTATAAAATAGAAAAAGACACACCCTTTGTTCTATTTAAAGACGGCTCATTTATAATCCTGTCTTTTAAACTGATTGAGATTTTTGTGGATCTCATGCTCAAAATCTCCGAAGAAGAATATCTGCTATCCGAGTGGGCAGAGATTAAAAAAAATTACCTAACTATCGGAATCCCAACACTTGCGACTAATTAGTCTCCCTCTATTTCTAAAGGGAGACATTTAGTGAAATCACGATAAATTTCGGTCTGCAAACACTTTCATTGCCTGCCCCATAAATTCAGCTAGTTTAGCATGGAATGGATCGAGCTGCTTTCTGAATCCAGGATGCTCCCGATACAGTTGCGCTAACGCTTTGTATACTTCTTGAGTAGCAACGTGAGTTTGCGTTGTTAAAGTGTGGTGTTTATTGATGATCCGTTGCACTTCATCGGAAGCAGGCTCTAGCCCCTTTTCAATGCATTGAACAAGATTTTTGAAGATGGCATGAGCCGCCTTGGTAAGGTTCTCGTAAAACTCTTTTCCTCTTTTTTCAACATCTTGGACATTCTTAGTTGGATTTTTAACGCTTTTCCCAACAATTTCTTCAGCTGCAAAATAGGACGTGCCTTCTTTTGCTTTTTTTACGAGGGTGATATTGAAACCATCGAAGATCTCTTTGTCTTTCATTTTTTTCTTTCCTTTTAGGTGTTTGAT
>CAMAUB010000100.1 GCA_945861315.1 Chlamydia trachomatis | reverse complement strand
AAATAATGTTGGAGCGAAGGTAGAAATCCTTCATCAAAAAGACTCCGTAGAGAACTCTGGAATGACTCAAAAAATATATTTTTCAGGAGTAATACAAATGAGTAGCCAAAAAAGGCGCGATTAGAGAACTCACCTTACGCATTTTTTTCTCCAAATTTCATAATGAGAGTTTTCTTATCTTCTGGCATACTAATCGCCCATATGCACTACTATAACTTCTTTATTCTCTCTCTTCACACATGTATTGTCACCTTAATCACTCTTTTATGCCTTAAACTTGGTAAACAATTTTTGATTGCCTACTTAGCCCTGCTTGCCGTTTTGATGAATCTGTTTGTCCTCAAACAAATCAATCTTTTCGGATTGAATATTACCTGTAGTGATGCCTTGGCTGTCGGGTACCTCTTAGGGCTGAATTTAATTCAAGAATTTTTTGGCAAAAGCGCAGCTCGCACAATGGTATGGATAGGTTTTCTCACGGCTATAACTTTTCTTTTCCTCTCCCAAATCCATCTGCTCTACTATCCCAACCAAGCAGATACCATGCACTCCACCTATAATGCCCTTTTAAAGCCACAAATACGCATTATCTTCGCTTCACTGATCTCATTTCTAGCTGTGCAATTGCTAGACATTCGCTTCTTTTCCTACTTGCGCAAAAAACTTGGCAAAAATCATCTCGCAATCAGAACAAGCATCTCCCTGCTGCTCTCAGAGGGAATTGACACAGTACTCTTTTCTTTTTTAGGCTTAGCAGGCCTAGTTGATTCAATTTGGCATATTATCCTCTTCAGCTTCCTTGCCAAACTCCTTGTCATTGCACTCTCTCTCCCCTTTCTTGATCTATCGCGGAGAATGCATGTTCAGGTTTGAAATCATCCATACCTCTAAAAAATCGCAAGCACGCGTTGGGAAAATCCACACCCCACACGGTGTGATCAACACTCCAAGCTTTGTTGCTGTTGGCACTAATGGAACGCTCAAGGCGATGGGTAACGACCTTGTTGACTCTATCGGCCTTGAACTCATGTTTTGCAACACCTACCATCTGCTGCTTCAACCTGGTACAGAAATTGTGCGTGAAGCTGGCGGCCTCCACTCATTTATCAACAGAAAACTCCCCCTTATTACAGATTCCGGAGGTTTTCAAGTCTTCTCACTAGCTTACGGTTCTGTCCACAATGAGCTCAAATCTTGCGGAAAAAAAAGTGGAGATGGATCTGTTTTAAAAATCGATGAAGAGGGAGTGCTCTTCCGCTCTTACCGTGACGGAAAAAAAGTACTACTCACCCCTGAGAGCTCTGTTTGGGCCCAAAAAGATCTAGGCGCAGACATCATCATCCCCCTTGATGAGCTTCCCCCCTACCATATTGGTCAAGACGATCTGAAAAAATCGCTAGCTCGCACACATAGGTGGGAGATGCGCTCTCTTCAAACCCATCTCAAAGCACCTAATAACCAAGCTATGTATGCTGTCATTCATGGTGGCATCGATCCAGATCTGCGAAAACTCTCATGCGAAACTCTTACCAAAGAGAACTTTGATGGATTTGCAATTGGAGGATCGGTTGGAAAAAATAAACAAGAGCTACGCGATCTCATCGCCTATACTCGTCCACTACTGCCCAATGACAAACCAAACCACCTGCTTGGCATTGGTGATCTAGCCTCCCTTAAAGAGCTTGTGCCCCTTGGCATTGACACCTTCGATAGTTCCTACCCAACACGCGCAGCGCGCCATGGCTTACTTCTTACTGAAGAGGGAGGGCTAAAAATTGAACAAACAAAACATCGCCGCACCTTCTTTCCCATCGAAAAAGGATGCACCTGCCATACATGCCAACACTACAGCGTTGCCTACCTCCACCATCTTTTCAAAGCGCGCGAGGTAACAGCTTTGCTACTTGCCACAGTGCATAATCTCCACTTTATGGTGAAGCAGATGGCAACTTATCGCGAGCTTATTTTACAAGACAGAATTTAATATCTCTTCATGTGTGATGGGGTGTTTAAAGCAGAGTGTCGTACAGCAGAGGGCTATTTTTGAGCCATCCCCCTGTCGACTTCCATAGCGACGATCACCCACGATCGGATGCCCAATCGCTGCAAATTGTGCCCGTATTTGATGATAGCGCCCAGTCTCTAGCTTCACTTCGATGAGTGTTGAATTTGAGGTTGTACGCAGCAACTTGAAAAATAGGCGCGCTAGTTTAGCTTCGGCATCGGTTTTTTGACCTATAATTGCGATGTGATCTCCGTGAATAAGATAGTGCTCAAGCATCCCCTCTTGCTTTTTTATAATTCCTTCAACCTCAATCTGATAGGTTCTATCAATTTTCTGGTTGCGCGATTCGATATTGAGACGAGAAAGCGCCTTGCTGGTTCTAGCAAAAAGAACAAGGCCGCTTGCCACTTTATCTAAACGGTGGATGGCATGCAAAAAGACAGCGCCCGGTTTTTGAAACTTCTGTTTGATCCACTGCTTGGCAAAATCTTCTAGACTCTCATCCCCACTTTGATCGGGTTGCGTCAGCATACCAGCAGGCTTGTTTACAACTAGAAGATGATTATCCAAAAAAAGAATCGAATCTTCTTTATCAAGGAACATGGGAGTGATCTTTTGTCAGTTCAATTGCTTTTTTCAAAGCACCATCAATATGCGGAAATATCTTCTCATCTTGGATGAGCTCTGTTAGTCCGAATTTTCTTAAAGAGTCTAACACTTTTTTATTGATCCCAGAGAGAATTAGTGTTGTTTTGGCACGTTGACATTTATAAAAAAACTCTCTCAAAGCGTGCATTCCAGTTGCATCTATTACAGGAACTTTTCGCATACGCAAAATGAAGACTTTAGGGTGAAATTCCAGCTGCGAGAGAATACTTTTTAAACTATCAGCTAATCCAAAGAAAAAAGGGCCTGTGACTTCATAAATATCAATCCCCGCTGGAATCGCACTTTGTTCAAAGGATTCTTTGTTAAACTTTTCATTTTCAGCTTCTTCCTCTTCCTTGAAATAAAGAGGGGCGATATTTGATACATCACCTACGCGTTTGACAAACAAAAATGCAGATAAAACCATCCCAACCCCGACAGCAACGGTCAAATCCACTAATATAGTTAGAAAAAAGCTAACCAATAATATCACAATATCACAGGGAGGTGACTTAAATAGATGTCGAAAATGAGGGATATCACTCATATTCCAAGCAACCGTGATCAGAACTGCAGAAAGTGCTGCAAGTGGTATTTGGCTCACAGCGGGGGAAAAGGCTACAATGATTAAGACCAACGTTAAAGCGTGAAAAATACCTGCAAAAGGCGTTTTCGAACCTGTTTTAATACTCGTTGCTGTCCTGGCTATGGCTCCTGTTGCAGGAATGCCGCTAAATAAAACTGATGCAATATTTGCAACACCTGTAGCCATGAGCTCACAATTTGATTTATGTTGACGACCGGTCATTCCATCTGCAACAACTGCAGAAAGAAGAGACTCAATACCAGCTAGAAATGCAATTGTTAGAGCTTCTGGGATTAAACTATGCCATTTATCAAAAGAAATAGAAAAATGTGATATTGAAAATGCAGGAAAACCGCGAGGAATCTCTCCATAGCGAGAGGCAATGGTATCAACTGGCAGCTGCAAAATCCATGAAAGAAAGCCCGCAATGACAATTGCAGTGATTCCCCAGGGTAAAACAGGACAAAAGCGGCGAACTAATACAATCACGAGTAGTGAGCCAAAAGCAACAGCAAAAGTGAGTGGATCCCATGTAGAAAATGAGGTCACAATCACAATCCATTTAGAGATAAAGTCCGCGGGAAGGTTATCAATTCGAAGACCGAAAAAGTCTTTGATTTGAGATGAGAAAATAATAACAGCAATGCCTGAGGTAAAACCAATGACTAATGGATAGGGTATGTATTTAATCAAATTTCCAAGGCGACAAAAAGCGACTATCAATAAAATACACCCTGCAATCAACGTTGCTATGACTAATCCAGAATAGCCATGGTTTTGCATAACGGTGTAGATGATGACAACAAAAGCACCTGTGGGTCCTCCTATTTGTGAATAACTTCCACCTAGAAGCGAAAAAATCAAACCGGCAATAATAGCGGTATATAATCCACTGACTGGAGGGAGGCCCGATGCAATAGCAAAAGCCATTGCAAGCGGTAGGGCTACAACCCCAACAGTTATTCCAGCAACCAGATCGTGCCGAAATAAAGAGAGCGTATATTTATTTTTAAGACAAATCCAAAATTTCGGAGTGAACTCTTTTATGAGTTGATTGCTTTTAGATCTTTCTTTGGATTGCATACATGATGAACTTTACCACTTGTTTAGTTTATTTATCAAATCCATCCAAGAAATGGCTTCGATCTTTTTTGAGAGCATTTGGGGCTGCGATACGCGGCACACAACATAAGCTTGCGTTGCTGAGGGATATTCACTTAAAAAGAGTTCAAGATGCTTGACATCTCTATAAGAGGGAGCCTCAGTCCACTTCACTTCGATAGGGAGCAAATCATTATTACGGCTAAGCAGCCAATCAACCTCAGGCCCCGAAGAATCTCTCCAGAAATGTACAGTAGGCTTTATATCTTGTAAGCGTGCCCAACGAATTAACTCTAGCCCAATAAAATGCTCAAAAAGAGTGCCTAAATACTTCTGAGGTAAGGTAGGTTGTTCCTTAGCGGCAAGCCGACGTAGCCCCAAATCAAATAACAGATATACAGATATTTGGGAGATTTGGTTAGCTTCTTGCGGGTTTTACTTGTAGTATAAGGTTCAATACGCTCAGCAATTAAGCAGTCTTCTAAAATCTGATAGTAGGCTGATATTGTAGTTCGTGCAATGCCCACATCTTGGGAAATTTTGTCAAAGTTAACAATATTGCCTGACTCAATAGCGGCAAGCTGAAGAAAATGTTCGAACGCCCCAATATCACGCACAAGAGCCTCAGCTCGCACTTCATCTTCGAGATATAAATCTACATAGGAATCGAGTTCTTCTTCACGAATAAGAGAGTTGCTCTCAAGGTAAATAGCAGGTAGAGATCCATATAATAAAACACTTTTCTCTCTTTTTAGAATTCGAGATAGCTTCTCTTGTAAAGATCTCTTGATAAGACTCACGTCAGGCTCCGTCATATTGTTTCTTTAGACTCTATTTTCCTGGAAATTCGAGTTTATAGCACCGAAATTCCATGAAACAACGCGTATCAATAACTCTCTTGGCCTAGAATAGTTAACCAATTATTCATAAAGAAAATTTAAAATCGGTTATACATACGCAAGCGGTTACGGTTACGATCTTTGCGGCTGCATTCTGCGATGCGAGAATCGTACCTGAAATCAGAAGATTAAGCGCTGCCAGGTTCCATATTTCTCTTTAATGCGTCGTCCCTTCCAAATGGAAAGAATGATCACAATACCACCGATGATACAACCATGAATGATTGCAGCAAGTGTGGCTCCTTCGAGAACAAAAAGGGATATGATAAACCAGATCATGATTGGGATGTTGAGCAGGCGTAGCGCTCTTGCAACTTCGGCCCATGAGATGATG
>CAMAUB010000099.1 GCA_945861315.1 Chlamydia trachomatis | reverse complement strand
CCCGGGGTTGAACGATCACAACCGGGGGCAGTATTAACTCAATACGACCCCGTTTGTGATCGTTCAACCGCGGGGCTTTCGCGCAGTCTAAGATTGAGAAGTTATTCTTGGACGGGCCCTTTGCAACAAGCTGAGCATTAATATGTTTGGAAAATTAACTCTAGATGCTTTTAAACACGACCCGATGCAAAATATGGCCGTCCTCTCAATGACTGCAGGCGGCTTGGTAATCATTGGATTGATTTTTTATCTTAAACGATGGAAATGGCTTTGGAGAGAGTGGATCACCTCTGTTGATCCTAAAAGAATTGGGGTGATGTACATCATTGTCTCCTTGGTTCTATTTTTAAAGGGATTTGGGGATGCACTTATGATTCGTGGTCAGCAAGCTCTTTCAGTTGATGCGTCTCAAGGTTTCCTCTCAGCTTCTCATTTCCAGCAAGTTTTTTCTGCTCACGGCACGACAATGATTTTCTTTGTTGGGATGGGAGTCATCTTTGGCCTTATGAATTTAATTGTTCCGCTGCAAATCGGTGCGCGTGATGTTGCATTCCCCTTTTTAAACGCTGTCAGTTTTTGGCTTTTTGCATCTGGGGCGATGTTGACCTTGGTTTCACTTGCAATTGGAAAATTTTCAGCGGCAGGTTGGCTTGGCTACCCTCCTCTTTCGGGGATTGAGTACAGTCCTGATGAAGGGGTAAATTATTGGATATGGATGCTGCAAATTGCTGGAATTGGAAGTACGATTGCTGCGATCAATTTTATAGTGACAATTTTGAAGATGCGCTGTCCAGGTATGAGCCTTATGAAGATGCCCATTTTTGTGTGGAGCTGTTTGGGCGCTTTGATTCTTGTGATCTTTGCTTTTCCAATTCTTACAGCAACGCTTGGAATGTTAACTTTAGATCGCTATTTGGGGATGCATTTTTTCACTCCTGGTTTTGGCGGTAACCCCATGATGTATGTCAATTTGATTTGGGCTTGGGGGCATCCAGAAGTTTACATTCTCATCTTGCCCGCCTTTGGTGTTTTTTCTGAAGTTGTACCCACTTTCTCGAGGAAACCATTGTTTGGTTACTCTTCAATGGTGTGGGCTATTATCATTATCACGATTCTCTCATTCATCGTTTGGTTGCACCATTTCTTCACAATGGGCGCAGCACCTAATGTCAATGCCTTTTTTGGAATCATGACGATGTTAATTGCAATTCCAACAGGTGTAAAAGTGTTCAACTGGCTCTTTACAAAATTTAGAGGGCGGATTCATTTTGAGACTCCAATGTTATGGTTTTTTGCTTTTGTCTTAAACTTTTCTGTCGCAGGAATGACGGGCATTTTGCTCTCTGCTCCTCCTGTAGATTTCCAACTCCATAATAGCTTATTTCTGATTGCTCACTTCCATGGAATGGTGATTGGAAGTTTTCTTTTCGGATTTTTTTGTGCCTTCACCTATTGGTGGCCTAAAGTCACTGGGTTTAGGTTGATTGAAAAATGGGGGCACTACGCTTTTTGGTGTTGGTTTATTGGTTTTTTACTCGCTTTTATGCCTCTTTATATGCTCGGATTTATGGGGGCTACAAGACGCTTGAATCACTATGAGACTTCAACAGGATGGCGCCCTTTATTTCTTTTAGTGGCTATTGGGGCTGTGATTATTTTAGTTGGTATTGGCTTTCAAATCTTACAAATCTTTTTGAGTTTCTTGTATCGCAAAAAAAATAGCGATCGTTCAGGAGATCCTTGGGAAGGGAGAACATTGGAGTGGTCTTTATCATCACCAGCACCTGTCTATAATTTTGCTGTGATTCCAACGGTCTCTAAAATTGATGCTTTTTGGGATATGAAACACTCTTCATCAACGCCTTGGAAAGAACCTCATTATGAGGATATTTATTTGCCCAAATCTACCCCTATGGGATTTTTTATCGGCGCCTTGAGTTTGATTTTTGGTTTTGCTCTCACTTGGTATATCATGTGGCTAACTGTAGTTTCTCTTTTGGGAATTGTAGCTTGCTTGATCATCCATCTATCGAAAAAAGATATTTATGAGATTCTCACGGCGCAGCAAGTCAAAGAGATCGATTCTAAGCACCTTAAGAGAGAAAAATAGAGATGGCAGAACCTTTAACTTCCACTTTTGATCCACACCAAGATGTCTTTTCCAAAACACTTTTGGGATTTTGGGTCTACATCATGAGCGACTGTGTTTTATTTGCCACCCTCTTTATTACCTATGCAGTTCTTCACACAGAAACCTTTGGTGGGCCAACTGCCCACATTCTTTTTAATCTGTCGACTCCTTTTGCTGAAACAGTGATCTTGCTATTGAGCAATGTGCTCTTTGGATTTGCCGCATTGTGTGCAAGGCGAAGCAAGAAATCTCAAACACTTAGCTTGATGGTTCTCGCTTTTATCTTAGGCTTGACCTTTGTCGTGTTAGAGGTTTCGGAATTCATACACCTTGTCCAAGAAGGAAATAGTTGGGAGGCAAGTGCCTTTTTGTCCTCTTTCTTTACTCTAGTTGGAACACATGGATTGCACGTTTCTATTGGCCTATTGTGGATGCTGATCCTCTTTATACAAATTTCTATATCAGGTTTTACCCTGCCAACATTTCGCAGACTTGCGTGTCTTACACTGTTTTGGCACTTCTTAGACTTAATCTGGGTCTTTATTTTTACTTTTGTCTACCTTGAGGGAGTACTTTAAATGCATGAAGAGCCGGGCTTAAGTGCTGCGCAAAGTAAATGGCATGGAAGTGTTAAATCCTATGTAATGGGATTTGTAGTATGCTTTGCATTAACAGGAGTGGCCTTTTTCCTTGTCAAGACAGGGTTATTTCCTAAGCAAGTTCTATTTTTCACAATCATTGGATTAGCCATTGTACAGGCAGTTTGTCAATTGATCTTTTTTATCCACGCAGGACAAATGTCTAAGCCATATTGGGAACAGTTGATGCTCCTATTTCTTGTCTGCGTGCTTCTTATTATTGTTATTGGAACTTTATGGATTATGGGAAATTTAGAGCATCGAACTATGCCCAAACAACTTGAAAAGTCGGATTTGGGCTGACGTGAAAGCTCCCGCGATTGAACGATCGTAAACGACCCAATATTAGAAATATGGGGTTGTTTACGATCGTTCAAGCCCGAGAGCTTTGACGCGGTGAAAATTATCATTCCGGATTTAATCGACTATATGTCAAGTACATCCATGGATAGTTCATCAAATGAAGTTTCGAAAGAAATCTAATGAGGAAAAAATGATTAATTATTACTTACTGACAAAGCCCGGGATTATTTTAGGCAATCTCCTCACAGTTGCAGCAGGATTTATCTTGGGCTTACAGGGATCTTTTGAGTTCTTGCTATTTTTTGCGACACTCATCGGCTTGGCACTTATCATTGCCTCTGCCTGTGTATTTAATAATCATATAGATCGTAAAGTTGACAAAAAAATGGACCGCACAAAAAATCGTGCTTTGGCCCGTGGCCTGATCTCCAGTCGCAATGCCATTCTTTTTGCTATTGTTCTTATGGTGCTTGGTTTCTTTATTTTATTAACTTACACAAATGTATTAACCGCATTGATTGCGGGGTTGGGTTTTCTCATCTATGTGGTGATTTATAGCTTGTGGAAATGTCACACGATTTATGCAACTGCAATCGGAAGTATTGCGGGAGCCATTCCACCTGTTGTGGGTTACTGCGCAGCGACAGGTCGTTTTGATCTGGGAGCTGCGATCTTATTTGCAATGATGGTTCTTTGGCAAATGCCCCATTTTTTTTCGATTGCAATATTCCATTTTGATGATTATGCGGCCGCTTCAATTCCCACTTTTCCCGGTATCAGGGGAATCTATGCAACAAAATTGCGTATGGTTGTCTACGTGATCGGTTTTATTATTACAGCCTCTTTGTTAACTGTATTTGCCTATACAGGCTATGTCTATCTAGTGGCTATGATGCTTGTCAGTATTCTGTGGCTCATAGCTTGTTTAAAAGGCTTTAAATGTGACAATGATCAGAATTGGGCTCGCCATACCTTTCGTTTATCCCTTATAGCAATCACAGCTATTTGCTTGGCAACCTCTGTGGAACATTTTATAGCGCATTAAATCAATTTAATTCACTATGGATAGGCGATGATTGATAGTGTAGGTATTTATGGGCTTGTAATGCACTATGCGCTTCTTTTTTCTTTTTTTGGAGGGGCGTTGATTGTGTTTGTCTATCTCATGTGTAAGAGGCAACTTGATATGAGCGAAGATCCAAAGTACCACCTGTTTGAGGATGACGATGAATCAAGATGATGAATATTTGTTTGACGTACCTGAAACTGAAGAAAATCGAATCCCTATCTTTCTGTACATTACCTATATCGTCGTGCTAGTTGGGGGGATTTTGGCTTTTATCGCTTATTGGAATGGCTCACACGGTTTTCTAGATAGGGGTTATTGGCAACAGCTTCAAAAAGCAGCCTACACAACTTACCCTTTTGAGCGTAAAAACCCCTATCTAGAAGATGTAGTAGATTAGACTTATAGTCGATTAAATCCGGATTTAATCGACTATAACAATGGCTGTACGTTCGGTTCCTAGAACGAAAAGGTATTGGGGTGCAAGGGCAAGGTTCACAATCTCTCCCACTTCTACAAATAGAGTTAGTCCCCTCTTTTCAAAACGACTATCAAAGAGCTCAATGAACGAAGAGTCGTAGATTGCAAAAATATCCCCGCAAGCTGTGATGCGACGATCGAAATTAATTTCAAATTCATGAAGCATTGGGCATTCTGGCGAAGAAATATCAAAAACACTCACCAGTGTTCCGCAACAAATAGCTAAAACAGAGTCGGTTGCAGCAATTTGAGAGATGAGTGTTTCATCCCTAGGCATTATTCGGCAACAGCTCGTTTTTTTTTGACAAGGTTCTTTGTAAAAAGTAACTTCTTTTCGATCTGAGATAAAAAGGGTTGTGGAAGAGGTATAAAGCTCAACAGTCCCTGATTTCTGGATCAAATTTGCACACGAATCTCCAATAACTGTCACACATTCTGTAGTGGGTAAAGTATGAATTCTTTCCCGAAAGGTACACGCCCATTGCCCGCCGGCTAGGACTGTCGTTGTGACAAAAGTGGGGTTTTGGGGATCAGAGACATTCCAAATTTTTGTCTCCTCCTCTGTGGAAGAGAGCAGTAGCCTCTGCTTAGTTAGCACGGCTAAAGCTAAGCTGATGTCCAACTTATGGTGTGCCTTAAATACGCGAATCATCTTTCCTCTTTCAAATATGCTGACCATGTTGCGAGAAGCAACAAAAACAATTTCATAAGCATCGTCTACCATAGGTACGATACTTTGCCCTCCTTGAGCGGTATACTGTATTTCTCTAACAGTCATTTCAACCTCCTTGTTGATTTGATCTTAATTTATCACCTGTTTTTTTAAAAAAAAAGCATAATAACCTGAATTTTGGGTTTATCCCACAGATATTCAGGGATCTAATGAGTGATTAGTTCACTCACCTTACACATTTTTTTCTCTTTACAGAGCGGCTGCGGAGGCCAACCTGTTTCCGAGTGCTCCTCGCATTTTGACCCCCTCGCTCACTCTG
>CAMAUB010000098.1 GCA_945861315.1 Chlamydia trachomatis | reverse complement strand
TTGCCAAGTTTAAGGGTGAAGCAGTTGATGGAATGTTGCTCGACTTAGGTGTCTCATCTATGCAGCTAGATCAAGATAAACGAGGTTTTAGTTTTTCGCACGATGGACCTTTAGATATGCGGATGGATCAAAGTGCCCGTTTAAATGCCAAAGAGATTGTTAATCGCTACAGTGAGAAGGAGCTTGGGCGTATTTTCCGTGAGTATGGAGAGGAGAAGCGCTGGAGGCGTGCAGCAGAAGCGATTGTTGAAGCGCGTCAAAAAAAGCAGATTGTGACAACTAAACAGCTTGTGGAGGTGCTTAAACCTGTTTTAGGATGGCATCGCAAGCACTTCAACCCAATGACGTTAATTTTTCAAGCACTACGTATCGAAGTGAATGGCGAGCTCTCTTGTTTAGAAAAAGCGCTTGAAGATGCAGTCGTAAGTCTTAACTCTTCTGGAAGGCTTGCTGTGATTTCTTTTCATAGTCTTGAAGATCGGATTGTGAAGCAAACTTTTCGAAAATTAAAGGTGGAAGAAAAAAACATCCATCTTTTAACAAAAAAGCCTATGATTGCAACAGATGATGAGATCAAAAAAAATCCGCGCTCAAGAAGTGCGAAACTACGGGTAATTGAGAAATTGTGATTCGAATTTTTTTGTGTATTTTTGTTTTTGGATTATGTCTTTATACCTATATTGACAAGCAAAACAAGATTACAAAACTTCGGTTGGAAATCCCAGCTCTAACAAATCAGCTCCAAGCAATTGAGCAGGAGAATATGCAATTGAAATTTCAAATTGATCAATTTGAGAGTCCAACTCACTTGCTTGAGCTAGCCAAGCGTCCAGAGTATCGTCATTTAAAACACCCTTTACAAGATGAAGTTATTTCTTTACGAGCCCTAAGAAGATGAGAAAGCGGCTTCTTATAATTGCTATAGGAATGTTTACACTTTTCTCATTACTGATCGCTCAATACTTCAAAATACAAGTTTTAGAGTATGAGAAATGGGCACAAAAAGCTGATATACAACACCGTCTTATAGTGGCACAGCCGTGTCGACGGGGAACTTTCTACACAAAAAGTCGAGGGGGTTGGCAGCCTCTAGCTTTTGATGTGACTAAATTTCATCTCTATATAGATCCAATTTCGATTCCAGATCGCTGTCGTGATGAGGTGGCAGCTCAATTAATTGCACAGGCCAATCTTCCACAAGAAGTGGAGGGTGAATTTATGCGTAAAAGTCGCTCAAGGCGTTTGGCTTTGAGTTTGGAACGCGCGACTTACGATCAAGTACTTAAATGGTGGATTCCTTATGCAAAGAAAAATAAAATTGCCGCTAATGCAATTTATTTTGTCACTGATTATCAGCGCACTTATCCATATGGGAAGTTACTTGGGCAAGTGCTTCATACTATTCGAGAGATCAAAGATGAAGCAAGCGCAGAAGCGATACCAACGGGTGGTTTGGAGAGTTATTTCAACGATCTATTGAAGGGGAAGGTTGGAAAAAAGCGTCTTATGAGGTCACCTCTCAACCGTTTTGAGCTCGATGAAGTTATTGAAGCGTCAGAAAATGGAGCTGATATCTATCTTACAATTGACCACACAATCCAAGCCATTATGGAAGAAGAGCTTGAGAAAGGTGTCTCTTCGGCTAATGCAAAAGGGGGGTGGGCGGTCATGATGGAGGCAAAGAGTGGGGCAATTGTAGCTTGTGCACAAGTGCCAACATTTGATCCAACTCACTACCGTGACTATTTCAATGATCCAGAGAAAATCAATGCAACTAAATTGCAAGCTGTGACAGATGCTTTTGAAATAGGTTCAATCATGAAGCCTATTACTCTTGCCATAGCGCTAAAAGCCAATGAGGAATTGGCTCTTCGAGGTGAGCCCCCACTTTTTGACCCCCATCAAAAAATTGATGTCACCCGCTCTCAGTTTCCAGGAAGGCGCTCAAAACCTCTTTATGATTTGCCTCGCCACACTGCAATCAACATGTACATGGCATTGCAAAAATCTTCTAATGTCTACATGGCGCAGTTAGCTGACCGAATCGTGGAGCGACTAGGCATCCGTTGGTATCGCAATGTTCTTGTTGAAACTTTTGGATTTGAACAAAAAACTGGAATTGAATTGCCTGCTGAGGCTATTGGGATTGTTCCCTCTTTGGAACGGCGTCATCCCAATGGAGCACCCGAGTGGTCGCTACCAACTCCCTATTCTCTTTCCATCGGATACAATTTGTTGGCAACAAGTTTTCAGATGCTTCGAGCTATCGCAGTCTTTCCAAGTGGGGGCTATCTAGTTGAGCCAACACTTGTGCGCAAAATTGTGCGCGATAAAGAAGTTCTTTATGAGGGAGTGGTTCGTCGTAAAAAAGTTTTAGAGAAAAGTACAGCTGATGAAGTGATTCGTGCTATGAAATTTACGACCAAGCCAGGAGGAACAGGGCGGCTAGCTGAGCTTAATGGCTACACAGAAGCTGGAAAAACTGGCTCTGCAGAAAAAATTGTAGGTGGAATTTATTCCAAAAAAAAGCATATATCTTCTTTTGTCGGATTTGCACCGGCTAATTTTGCTCCAGAGGCTAACCCTTTAGTCCTTATTGTCTCAATTGATGAACCTGAAGCTGTTATTTTAAAAGATGGAATCAAGGGGTATATGGGAGGGAGGTGTGCAGCACCAATCTTTCGAGAAACGATGAGAAGAGTACTTGAATATTTAGGAGTTCCACATGATGACCCTTTTGGGTATCCTGTAGGCGATCCTCGCTACAATCCTGAGAAAGCTGACTGGGTGCCAGAGGTAGCTGACTTGAAAAAACTCTATGACCAGTGGAATAAAAAATGAAAATAAAAAAACTCATAGCTAACCTGTTGATTAATGTCGTTTCTGGATCAAAAGAGCTTGAAATCAAAGGCATCTGCTCTCACTCCAAGTACATCGCCCCAAAAGACTTATTTATCGCCAAATCTCCAGACTATATTGAAGAGGCAATCACCTCGGGTGCAACTGCGATCTTAACTGATATGCACAATCCTTTTTTAAAAAAGGAAATCGTGCAGCTAATTACAAAGGATGTTGCAGCTATGGAAGCTGAGCTAGCTTCCCGTTTTTTTGAGGATCCGTCTAGCAAACTCTACTGCGTTGGTATAACTGGAACAAATGGAAAGACGACGACTGGCTTTTTGATCAAACACTTACTAGATAAACTTGGCTGCCTTTGCGGAAAAATTGGGACAATTGAGTATATTATTGGCAATTTTCATTTTGAAGCAGACTTAACAACTCCTGATGTGATCACCTGCAATAAGTTGCTCAGCGAAATGGTCAAACATAAGTGTGAAGCTGTTGTGATGGAAGCTTCCTCTCATGGACTTGTTCAAGGGCGTGTTAAAGGGATTAAGTTTGATGCTGCTATTTTCACAAATCTTACTCAAGACCATCTGGACTACCATAAAACTCTTGAAGAGTATGCTGAAGCTAAATCAATCCTGTTTTCAAACCTATCTGAATCGGCAGTTGCCATTATCAATGAAGAGTCTTTTTGGTCAGCAAAGATGATCGAAAAATGCAAAGCAAAGATTTTTTCCTATGGTTTTTCAACGGATGCAGATCTTTTTGCTCACCAAATTACACTTTATCCAGATCACACTGAATTCTCTGTTACATACAATGAAGAAACCCTTCTCTTTACCTGGAATGTCGCTGGTCGTTTCAATGTATTAAATGCTTTAGCCGCTATCTCCCTTTGTCTTTCAAAAGGGTATGATTTTAAAAAGCTTCCACCTCTCTTTTTGACATTTCCTCAAGTTCCTGGTCGTCTAGAACGTGTTGAAAACTCTCTTGGACTAAATGTCTATATTGATTTTGCGCATACCCCTGATGCCCTGGAATGTGTCCTCGGCTCTTTACGTGAATTTTGTAGCGGAAAGCTCCTTGTTGTCTTTGGAGCAGGAGGAAATAGAGATAAACTGAAACGTCCTAAAATGGGGGCCGCAGTTGACCGCTTTGCCAGTTTTGCATTTATCACCTCAGACAATCCACGCTCTGAAGATCCTTTTACTATTTGTGAAGAGATTTCATCAGGCTTTTCTTCTAAGCACTATCTTATTGAGACTGATCGAAAAAAAGCTATCGAGTGTGCTGTAAAAATGGCTAATAGAGATGACTTAATTTTGATTGCAGGCAAGGGACATGAGCCGTATCAAACTTTCTCTCACCAAACCATCCCCTTCGATGATCGTCAAGTTGCCTATGAGATCATCAGTGAGGTGCGCTGCAGGTGAGAGGCTATTTTCTTATTTTCCTTCTGTTAACAGCATGTGGGACAAGAATGATTCCACAAGAGGTTGCTGCTATCAAAGATACGCATAGGATCACCACACCAAAGAGAAAAGAAGTCATTATTATCGATGCAGGCCATGGTGGACGCGATCCTGGTTCTGTTTCTCATCGAGAAAAATATGAAGAGAAGTCGCTTACCCTTTCAACTGCTTTCCTTGTTCGAGATCACCTAAAAAAACTTGGTTATCAGACGGTGCTTACACGAAATCATGATATCTATGTTCCTTTGGTTACAAGAGCCGATATTGCTAATGATCTTGGTGCACACCTTTTTGTGAGTATTCACTACAACTTTTCAACAAGTCGTGATGTTGAGGGCATTGAAGTTTACTATTTTAAAGAGGAGAAGCATCCTGGGTCTGATCGAATCACTAAATCAAGACAGTTAGCTAATAAGGTCCTAGCTTCTGTGATAGAGGGAACAAGCGCCAAATCAAGAGGGATTAAACAGGCAAATTTTGCTGTTATTCGTGAAACGAAGATGCCAGCAATTTTGATTGAGGCCGGTTTTTTATCAAATCCTGGGGAAAGAGAGAAGATTAACGACCCGAATTATTTACGCAAGCTTTCATTGGGCATTGCCAAAGGCGTCGATAAGTATTTCAATTGATCCTATACAGCAAGAACAAATGATAATGAGTTACATCAAAGAACATATAGTCGATTAAGTCCGGAATGATAATTTTGACCTGCGTGAAAGCTCTCGGGCTTGACAGATCGTAACTGACCCCATATTTCTAATATTGGGTCAGTTACGATCTGTCAAGCCCGAGAGCTTTGACGCGGTGAAAATTATCATTCCGGATTTAATCGACTATAAACAGCGCGCCCGCAAAATACGGGCGCGCCCGTAATTTCAGGAAACAGGATATTTTACGGGCGATGAAAATAGGATGTCGCGATGATAACTATACGTAAAGCAAAAAAATCTGATACGTCTTCACTAGAAAAATTATTTCTGACTACAAGAGAGCAAACTTTTCATTGGGAATCTCCTAATAAATTTAAGCTTGAAGATTATAAGAAAGCCACAGATAGCGAAAGTGTTTTTGTTGCTGAAGATGATCATGGAACGATTATTGGATTTGTTTCAGTTTGGGAGAAGGATGAGTTTCCATTTGTTCATCATCTTTTTGTTGCTCCTGAACACCAAAGAAAACGAGTTGGAGAGCTATTAACCTCAGTTTTGGGTTGATTTCTTTGTAAACCAGTTAGATAAATAAAATTTTGATGAAAAAAGACCTCAACTTGGTGTAAAAGCATTTGTTTGCAACACGAATGCT
>CAMAUB010000097.1 GCA_945861315.1 Chlamydia trachomatis | reverse complement strand
CGATTCGAGATGGCAAAGTGGTGCAAGATTTTGATTCAGAATCACATAGGTCAGTGGACACACATTTCCAAATGGTGAAGGGGTCCACTGTCCTATGTGATTATGGGTCAAAATCTTGCACCACTTTGCCATCTCGAATCGCCGTTTCTAGGTTCAAGCCCAAATCCGACTTTTCAAGTTGTTTGGGTATATGAGAGTTATTTTTGGACGGGCTATAAGCTGCAAATTTCAAAGCCTTCTTTACAAAATTGGCTTGGATTATTTATAGTCGACTGTTATTTGGTTGACTATAGAGGTAGTGTATGACCTTAATGGACTCTTTGACTCGATTAATCAGTCGCTTTCGTTATCCGGTCTCTATGCCTGAAGATGTGGCACATGACCTGGGCTTTCATCTTCCCAATACTCTCTGCTACCGCGATTTTCTTAAACTGCTTAGCTCTGCACAATATCGCCCAACAAAGCTTTGGAAGATGATGCCAAGGGAACTGGCCGAGGCGACCTTTCAATCAGCCCTTAAGAAAGAAAATTTTAAATCGAGCTCCCTTTTCTCCTACTATTTCAATAAGAGCTGGCTTGTTTTTGCTCTTTATTTTGATGAGGATCATAGGTTGCGCCGCCTCTATCTTCAATGTCCATCATGCGTCAGTGTCAATAGTTTCGATATCCTCCTAGACGAGGAATTTGTCCTTGCTCAAGCCTCTTCTCATTAGGTGTTCACCTGTGATCCTTTGGATCTTAGTAGCTTGAAAAGAATGTTAAGGTTATAATACTTCTTATGAACCCTCAAAAATTTCGTGAACTTGTTCTCCAAGCTCTTTTCTCCATTGAAATGGATGGAGATGAGGTACTTCCTCTTTTGATGCATACTCTTATGGCTTCAAAAAAAGTAGTCAAAGAGGGGATTTTGGTGGCAAATGAAGTTCTAAAGGAGAAGAAGAGATATGATCAAAAAATCTGTGACACATCCAACAATTATGAGCTAGATCGGATTCCTTTGGTTGAAAAAAATATTTTACGCTATGCTCTTTATGAAATCGAACATAAGGAGCCCACCGCGCTTGTGACGCATGAAGCAGTGCGTTTGGCTCGTAAGTTTAGCACTCCGGAAGCAGGAACGTTTATCAATGCCATTCTTAACGAACTTCACCCACAAGAAGAACAAGTTACTAGCTGACCTCTCCACATTCGGAATTGGAGGTCCAGCGCGCTATTTTTCAAGAGCATCTACAATTGAAGAGCTTGCAGCAATGTTGGCCGAGGCATATGACGCTAAGATTCCAGTATTAATACTTGGAAAAGGGTCGAACTCTCTTTTTGATGATAAAGGGTTTGATGGCCTTGTCATTCTTAATCGAATTGAACATTTAAAGGAAGAGGGGAGGTGTATCACAGTTGGTAGTGGTTATAGTTTTCCTCGCCTTGGCGCTAAAACTGCACGCGCAGGTTTAGGTGGACTTGAATTTGCCGCAGGCATTCCAGCTTCTGTTGGTGGAGCAATCTATATGAATGCGGGCGCTAGTGGGAAAGAGACAGCAGATTGCTTGGTGGCCGTCGGCTATCTCTCAGAAAAAGGGGAGTATCGTCGCTTTAGCAAGAATGAGCTAACATTTGGATATCGCACTTCACAGTTTCAAACGATGGGCGGGGCAATTGTTGAAGGGGTTTTTGAGCTGACACATGCGCCGCTTGCAAAAGAGTGGCAAAATGAGATTATTGAGTACCGTCTCAAAACGCAACCTTATAAAATGAAGTCAGCCGGGTGTGTTTTTCGCAACCCCAAAGGAGAGTCTGCGGGAAGAGTGATTGAAGAGTGTGGGTTGAAAGGATTGCGAGTTGGTGGCGTTTGTGTTTCTCAATTGCATGCCAATTTCATTGTAAATGATCAAAATGGGTGCGCAGCAGATGTTCTAGAATTGATCGAAACAATTAAAAGACACGTTTTGGAAGAAAAAGGAATTTCATTAGAAGTCGAGATTCGCTATATTCCTTCCTATGTTCCGCGCTGACCTTCATTGCCATAGCTGTCTCTCTGATGGAACAGACACGCCTGAAGAGTTGATTGATCTTGCTATTGAAATGGGTCTTTCAGGTCTTTCAATCACAGATCATGATACTGTTGCCGCCTACCCACGTGCACTTGAATATGCAGCAAGAAAGAATTTCTCGGTAATCACAGGTGTTGAATTTTCCGCGTCATACAAAGGCGATCCTGTTCATGTGCTCGGTTACGGCTACGATTATACAAATCGTGAGATTTGCGATCTTTGCTTCCATCACCAACACAGGCGGCATGAGCGAAATGAAAAAATTTTACTCAACCTTGCCAAAATGGGAATTGAAATTCCCTATGAAGAACTTGGCTCAGAAGGTACAATTGGACGTCCACACATTGCACAGGCACTTCAAAAGCGAGGTATAGTGACAACGATCAAAGAAGCTTTTGATCGCTATTTGGGTGAGGGGAAAGATGCGTACGATCCTGGCGAGCCGATCACTGTGGAAGAGACCATTGAGGCGATCCATGCAGGTGGTGGAAAAGCAGTGCTTGCACACCCTCATTTATTGAAACGCACCTCTACAATTCGCTTTGCGTTGCAGCAGATCTTTGATGGGCTTGAAGGATACTATGCAAGGCTACCTGTTAACCAAGAGAAAAAGTGGATAGACATTGCTCACAATAAAGGGTGGATCATCACAGGTGGCTCGGATTACCATGGCAGCGTCAAACCACTTAATGTTCTTGGCAGCTCATGGGTGGGAGAAGATGTCTTCAACGCGCTTAGATGAAATCAAAGGGATGAAACTTGGCCTTGAGGCGATCCAAGCCATCGATGAGCAACTAGGTTCCCCTTCAAAACAATTTAAAAGCATCCATGTTGGAGGAACAAATGGAAAAGGATCCGTTTGTTGGAAGATAGCAGCGGTGCTTCAACAAGCTGGTAATCGAGTTGGTCTTTTCACCTCTCCCCATCTTTTCGATATCTCTGAAAGGGTACGCATCAATCTTGAGCCGATTGACAACCTTGAACCCTATATGGAAAAAGTAGCTCCCTACAACCTCACCTACTTTGAAACCATTACTCTAGTAGCCTTTCTTTACTTTGCAGAAAAAAAAGTTGACTACGCAGTCATCGAAGTTGGGCTTGGTGGCCGTCTTGATGCAACAAATATTATCAGACCCAAGCTTGTTGTGATTACATCCATTGGCTACGATCACATGAACTATCTTGGCAACACCCTCGAGGAGATTACCTTTGAAAAAGCGGGCATCATGAAAGAGGGAGTTCCAACCGTTGTTGGTTCCACCGTCAATATTAAGGGTGATCAAGTAGTTGATCAAGTGACAGGTTTTTTTGCTCACTTTGAGGAGGAAAATCAAGCAATTGCCAAACGAGCTCTTGAGAAACTTGGATTTCCAAATGCTGATGTATCCATCACACCACCTGGTCGTTTTCATATTCAAGATAGTGTCGTCTTCGATGTGGCCCACAATCTGCCTGGCCTTGAGGCGCTTTTCAAGCGCCTTCACTACACATTTCCGAACAAAAAATTTTCTGCACTAGCTGCCTTTTCAGCAGACAAAGAGCACGAAAAGATGACAACTTTTCTCAAGAAGCACACACGCACTCTCTACCGCGCTTACAACGACCATCCTCGCCTTCTACAAGTTGGAAGCTCAGATCTTAGGGGAACATTTGAGCGTGCAAAAAATGAGGCAAAAAAGAGAGGGGAGATCCTAGTTGTTTGCGGGTCACATTTCATAATGGAATCACTTTTAAAAAATATCTAATAAAAGTATTGCCTTGTATTATTTTCAGAGGCTCTTTATCTTAGACAACCTAACCGGGGTATTAGCTCAGTTGGTTAGAGCGCCACGTTGACATCGTGGAGGTCGGCTGTTCGAGTCAGCTATATCCCATTAGATCTCGTCACAGTTAGGGTTGAAGGGGCCTTTTCCCGATTTAAAAGACGCGTGTAGGCTACCTTCCACTTTTTATTCAAATTTGAAAAAAAATGTAGCAGGGCTGCCTCTTCTTTTGCCCCCTCCTCATGTCCAGGATAGCACGTAATTAAAAGCATCCCCCGCTCATTTAAAGCTATAAGAGCACTTTGAATGCTTTGTAGGGTCGTTTCAACACAAGTGGTGATGGTTTTATCTCCTCCTGGAAGATAGCCAAGATTGTAAATGACAAGTGCGACACCACTCT
This sequence comes from Chlamydia trachomatis, assembly GCA_945861315.1. GTDB lineage: Bacteria > Chlamydiota > Chlamydiia > Chlamydiales > JAAKFR01 > JAJACK01. Next base: position 1,436 of record CAMAUB010000097.1, on the reverse strand, counting down.
CTTTAATGAGAGCGTGTGAAGCGTGTTTTAGGGTGATAATAGAGCGCTCTTTGGGCGTGAGTGCAGCGAGCGTTTGCTCTGTGCGAACAAGAGCCTGCTCTTGGATGTCATAGCCTGTAATTTTTCCATCACCACCCAAAATTTTGGCAATCACAAACGTATCTTTTCCAGCTCCTAGCGTTGCATCGATGACATGATCACCTGCCTTTATATGATTATGTACCAATAACAAGTTATCAGACGCAAGAAGTCTATTCAAAGTTGTAGTTCTGCTGCTGTAAAATTAACTGCTGTGAAATAAGGGTCTAACACGTCATTCCAGAAAGTGGGTGAATCGGCTGGCTTGGGTTTGAACAAAAATCTTGTTGTTTTAATCGATCGACGCACTTCAAGAAGAGGTTGTTTGAGTTCTTCTAGATCAATCACGCCGCCATCTTTCAGGGTTTTTAATCCTTGAACAAGGGCTAAAGTCTCATCAACAGAAATTTTTTCAACCGCAGAGGTAGTAGGATCAATAGAGCGCTCTTGAAGTTTTCTGATAATGTAATTTACATAGTCGGTTTTAAAGTAATTACTAGCAAGAACAGCAAAAACAATCATATTAAGTGCAAATGTTTTTCGCTGTGGGTAGCCGACGATTTCAGGATGACGCACAAAGTAGTTTAGAGCTTCTAAAGGAAGTTGGAAGAAGGAAGAGGTCATTTCATATGATAGATCTTCATTAGCCTTTCGAACAAATTCTAGCTTAGGAAGGGCATATTTATTGACAAGCAGAGCCATCAGGTGAGCTCCAATACAAGTGCCGAGTGCTATTTTGCTTCCCAAAACAGCTGAAGTTGATCCGCTAAGCATACTAATTCCAAGAGCTAAGGAGGTCACCCCAAAAATCGCCGCTTCTGTCAGGATTTGGCATGTCATAGCTTTTAGAATAGGGTTTCGGCTATTTAAGTGCCGAATTTCCATTGCTCCATTGATGATGAGCGTAGAGCCTCCAACTGCTACCAACATTCCTCCTAACAGGTTAGGAGAGCAGTGGCCTGTGGCGCCTACGATTGCGATGATAAATAGTGCAAGAGAAGCTGTAATAAGCATAGATTGAAGGCCAGCTCCTTTAAGCCCCTCGCTAAAAAGAGCGTCAGAGTATTTTGGAGAGAATACTCGCTTGGCTAAGGACAAGCCTTCTCGAGCCGCTCCTATTGGACTATTCTCATGTAGACGATCTACGAAGTGTTGTTCTGGGAAGATGAGAGATCTAGAATAATTGACTACCATAATTTTTCCTTTAGTCGTTGACAGAATCAGTTAATGGGCCTGGTCGTTGATATTGCTGCACGCTAGCAATAATAACCTGAGTTTTGGGTTTATCCCGCAGATCTTCAGGGATCTTTCTCGATCTTTTTGCGCTTTTTGCCTCGAAAAGGGTACAAGACCCTTCC
>CAMAUB010000096.1 GCA_945861315.1 Chlamydia trachomatis | reverse complement strand
ATGCTTTTACACCAAGTTGAGGTCTTTTTTCATCAAAATTTTATTTATCTAACTGGTTTACAAAGAAATCAACCCAAAACTGAGGTTACTAAGACTAGTTTTACTCATTAAAAAGCGCTTTGCATTTAGTTTAAGCGAATCGATCGTTTCAGCAAACTGCTCTATAGTTTGATGAAATGTTTGTTTTGTGAGATTTTTTCCATGAGATAAGGCATAGTTTTTTTCCTTTGAATCTTGGTCAATATCTTCTAAATCATCACGAAGCTGAAAGGCCATCCCAAAATGGTGTGCTGCTTTTTTGACCCTCTCAATTTCATTGATATCTCCCCCACCAAAAAGCCATCCAAAAACAAATGCAATTTCAAAAAGAGTTCCCGTCTTCTTTTCAATGACAAGCTGAATATTTTCAGGATTGTAAAGATCTAAATACTGCCCACCTGTCGCTCCTAAAATTCCTGTATTTTTAGTAGCATAGGCAAAGGCTAATTGCATCACTTCAAATGAACAATTTTGAGAGGCTAGGCGAATTCTTTCATATCCTTCTGCAATAAGCGCATAAGTTGCTAAAATTGCTGCAGCTTCACCAAATTTTTTATGAAGAGAGGGGACTCCCCTTCTTAGATCATCATTATCCATGCAGGGAAGATCATCTGCAATAAGTGAAGCGGTATGAAAAAATTCAACTGCTAATGCAGCGTCACCAACGTCTTGATTTTTTCCAATCTCACTGGCAATCAGATAAACGAGAGAGGAGCGAGTGCGCTTGCCCCCATTTGTCAGAGAGTATTCAACTGCATCTCTTAGGGGTGATTTAGGCCCAAAAGAGGTGATTGATTCAGCAATTTTTTGTTCAACGCAGCTTTGATACGATTCCATGAACACTCTTACAAGGAGCTGCTACACTCCCTTTTTCCATTATTGTTCCCGGATTGGTCACAACATTGCATCCCGTTTGTGCTCCATCGGCAAAAATAGCGCCAAACTTCCTCAATCCAGTATCTATCCCTTTTACTTTAACGTTTTTATGATCAAAGCGAAGATTAGCGCATTTTGTCCCAGCGCCTAAATTAACATGAGCTCCTAAGATAGAATCTCCCACATAAGCAAAGTGTCCCGCTTGTGAATGGTCCAAAAACACGGCATTCTTCGCCTCAGTTGCATGACCGATCACGCAATGATCTCCGACAAGGACATCTCCTCTTAAGTACGCTGCGTGGCGAATCTGACAGTTTTCCCCAATCCAAAGGGGACCGACCAAATAAGCTCCAGCTTCAACCCTGCTGTTTTTCCCAATATAGATCTGCTCAGGATTAATAAGAGTCGCTTCACGACTCACCTCTCCCTCTATTTTGCCTAGTTTCAAGGTCAAAAGATAGCTATGGAGTTTGCTAAGAGCATTCCATACCGGTTCATTTGGGGAGAACAAGTCGATAAGCTGTTCAAAAAAGCGGGAAGGGTAGAATTCCATAGGCATAGAGAAAAGAGAAAATATATATAAATTATTCTTCCTCTTCAGGTGGTGTGGAAGTGTTTATAACACCCCCATTCCATATAGAAGAGTTTCGCTGATCATAACGTGTAGACAATATGATGACAAGCCTTCACTTACAAACAAAATTCAGCTATGAACAAAAGTACCCGCGTCTTATAGACAGGGTTGTCATCAAAATTCCCACATATACTCCTCCAAGTTCAAAATGATAAATTTGGGCCGCGTCAAAGCCTCGGGATTGATCGATCGCAATCGACCCCATATTTCTAATATTGGGTCGATTGCGATCGATCAATCCCGAGAGCTTTCACGCCGGCCGAAATTCTCATTTTGAGCTTGGAGGAGTATATTTACATCTCCTCACTTTCAAGATATGAAAGAATCAGTTGCATCAAAGATGGAGAAGTACCTCTGATAGAAAGCAAATGCTTGGATGTTTTATCTGGGCGAGCCCCTCTCTGCTCAATCATCCACTGAATCAACAGCTCAGAGACATTGAGCTGCAAAGCAATATTGAGCATTTCTGTTGTTGCTTCGCAATCAGATAAAGTATCAGCTAAGCGAGCCTCATCAACACCTTGCAAATGGAGAGTTTTAGCTCCAGCTAGGATAGCCCCTTCATTGAGGCGACCTAGCTCACTTATAGCAAAGGTAATAAATGGGTGTGCATCACTGCCTAAGCGTTCCATCATCCACTCAGTATTTTTTTGAACAACGACCATCTTAACATAAGTGAAATGATTAATTTGGGCGCCATGAAGCATAAGAATGTGAAGAATCTCGTCTGGAAGTCGATAATCGATGGCAATATGTAGCATTTCTGTAGTAGCATGCTGGTCTCCTGGAAGAGCGTCAATAAGTGCTCGAAGGGCAGGTACAAAGCTCTCGTCATCTTCCCAATCTTCTAAATTTATCAAAAAATCTAAAAGAACATCTGAATTAGGAAACACCCCTAGAGAGAGAAGGTGAAAAATCACACGACTTGGAGCCCCGCAATATCCTGCATAGGCTAACGTTTGTTGATTAGGCTGGCAACCCAGCTGACATAAAAGCTCATACGTCTCAAAACTACAGCGAGCATTAAGTGCTAGCTTCAAGTGAACCGCTGAAGGACATAAGGGGTAGATACCGCGTTCCATCAAAAATGGAACAATTTCATCGACAGTCCCAACACAACACTGCAATGCTTGGTAGATTTCTGGAGGGCAAACAGCTCCTCTAGCCATTAAGACGTGAAGTGTTCCAGGCGTTAAAGCAATCTGATAATCATTTAAAAGCGAAAGTATTACGGTGCTCGGATCAAAATCCAAGTCCCGAAGCAAAAGTACATCAACCTCTTCTGAGCTGGCTAAGCGGGTTAAATAGGTTTCTAGGCGTTCATTAAAACTGATGTGTTTCATGCTACCTGTAAAAGTTGAATCCTCACGAAAAGGTGGAGACTCACCTCTGATAAGAACCATACTCCGTGATGCTCTATCGGGTCGAGCTCCTTTCGTTTCAATCATCCACTGAATCAGCCTCTCAGATACATTTAGCTCCAAAGCAATATTGAGCATTTCTGTTGTTGCTTCGCAATCAGATAAAGTATCAGCTAAGCGAGCCTCAATACCTTCCAACTGACCGCTTTCAACAAAGCGAACTACCTCTTGTACAGCTAAGGCAATAAACGGGTGCACATCAAGACTTAAGTATTCCATCATCCAGTCAGTACTGTTTTGAGCAACGACCAACTTAACATAAGTGCAATGATCAATTCTGGCACCACGATGCATAAGAATTTGAAGAACCATATTTGGCAAGCGATTGTCAATGGCAATATGTAGCATTTCTGTAGTAGCTACCTCTCCTACTGGAAGAGCATCAACAAGCGCCTGAAAGGCAGGCACAAAGTTCTCGTCTTCTTCCCAATTTCCTAAATTTAGCAAAAACTCTGTAAGAACATCTGGATTAGGAAACATCCTTAGAGAGAGAAGATGAAAAACCACCTGACTTGGAGTCCCGCAAAATCCTGCATAGGCAAATGTTTGTTGATTAGGCTGACAACCTAGCTGACATAAACGTCGATACGTATCAAAACTACAGCGCGCTTCAAGTGCTGCCTTCAAGTGATCCGCTGAAGGATTTACAGGATAGATACCCCGTTCCATCAGAAATAGAACAATCTCATCGACAGTGTCATTACAACAGTGCAATTCTGCGTAGATTTCTGGAGGGCAAACAGCTCCTCTAGCCATTAAGACGTGAAGTGTTCCAGGCGTTAAAGCAATCTGATGTTCACTTAACAGAAAAAGTATTATGGTATTGGGATCAAAATCTAAGCCTTGACGCAAAAGTTTGTCGACCTGCTCTGAAGTATTCACTTGATCTAACTCTAACTGAGATTCAAGACATCTACTAAGACCGACCTGTCTCATTCTACTTGTGAGACTACTAACTGCTTCTGCGCTCATATGACGTGCACTATACATCTCTATTTAGAATTAATCAAGCGCAAAGAGGTTGTTCTGTATTAGAAATCAGCTATACTAGAAAAATGGCTGAAAAAACCGAAAAGGCAACCCCGAAAAAGCTGAAAGACGCGCGTAAAAAGGGGCAAGTCGCAAAATCACAAGACTTCCCCTCTGCGCTAACCTTTGTCACGGCTATCGCAATGACACTTTATACAGCTGGTTTTCTATATGATAAGTTAGCTGGCTTTATGCTGGCTATGCTCACAGTTGCCACTAAAACAGATCTAACTGCAACCGCCCCCTACTTCCTTAAGGAAATGATCTATGTCATTTTATACGCTTCTCTTCCCATTTGTATTGTGGTGAGTATCGTTGGAATGATCGTTGGGTTTCTCACAGTAGGCCCAACATTTTCTGTTGAGGTATTCAAGCCCGATATTAAAAAATTTAACATCGTCAAAAATCTTCAACAGAAATTCAAAATGAAAACGGTGATTGAACTGATCAAATCAACGTTAAAGATTTTCGGCGCAGCCTTTCTTATCTACTTGATTATTAAATATCATATACAAGATATTATCGTAGCGATATCTGTTCCTGTAGTGGTATCAGCCCATATTTTCAAGGTTATTTTATTAAAAATTTCACTTATAGTAGGTATTTATTTTACCATCATTGCTATTGCTGACCTTATCTATCAACGTCTTAACTTTTCTAAAGAGATGAAGATGGAGAAATTTGAGGTAAAACAGGAGTATAAGGATACTGAAGGAAACCCAGAAATCAAGAGTAAGAGACGGCAAATTGCTCAAGAGATCGCTTATGACGATGGAGGAGTGAACAAAGTGAGAAGAGCAAAGACAATTGTGACAAATCCTGAAGATATTGCGGTAGCAATCGGGTATGAGCCTCAAAAATACAAAGCTCCCTGGATTCTCGCTATGGGCAAAGGAAATCAGGCACTTATGATAATAAATGCTGCAGAGAAACATAATATCCCTATAATGCGTAATGTGCCTTTGGCACATGAATTGCTAGATGATGGTGAGATAAATAAATTTATTCCGGAATCGACCTATGAGGCGATTGGAGAAATTTTACTCTATCTCGCATCACTTAATCCTGAAAAAGGACTGGAATAGAGGGTGGCTAGGTTAGGAGGATTTTTTAGCGGAGATAAAGCTCTACGAGCGATCAATCAGTCAAGTGATTTGATCTTGGCTGTTTGGATTATGGCTGTCATTTTGATGATTGTCATTCCAGTCCCACCAGCTCTCATCGACCTTCTAATCACTTTCAACCTAACTGCTGCTGTTTCAATTTTAATGGTAGCCCTCTATCTCCCTTCTGCCATCCACCTTTCCATGTTCCCTGCGATGCTCCTTGTTACGACGCTATTTCGGCTCGGAGTGAGTATTGCTACCACAAGGCAGATTTTGCTTCATGCCTATGCTGGAGAAATCATTCAAGCTTTTGGTGAGTTTGTTGTTGGTGGAGACTATGTCGTTGGTCTTGTTATCTTTTTGATTATAACTATCGTGCAATTTATCGTTGTGATTAAGGGTGCTGAGCGAGTTGCTGAAGTAGCGGCTCGATTCCGTTTAGATGCGATGCCAGGTAAACAGATGGCGATTGATGCCGATTTGAGAGCCGGGATTCTCGATTCGAATACTGCAAGAGATAAGCGCGCCATGATTCAAAAGGAGAGCGAACTTTACG
>CAMAUB010000095.1 GCA_945861315.1 Chlamydia trachomatis | reverse complement strand
AACCTTTCCAAATAACTTCGCCACCTCGCACAACGCGTATCTTATGATTACGACTGATAATTCCTTCGGTTACAAGACATCCGGCAATGGTTCCAAGTTGAGAAGATTTAAAGGTCGCTTTGATCTCGGCTTCTCCCATCTCTTTCTCTTCTTCAATTTTGTCGAGCAATTCAGTCAGAAGCGCTTTAACCTCATCAACAGCATGATAGATGATGTTATGCAATTTGATGACAACTTTATGCTCTTTGATCAAGCTTTCAGCATGATTTTCAATTCCAGTGTGAAAACCAATAATCACTGCATGAGAGGCTGCTGCTAGCTGAACATCTGACTCAGAAATTTCTCCGACGCCCAAAAAGATAATATTGACCTCAGCCTTGTCTGATGCAATTTTTTGAAGAGAAGTTTTTAATGCTTCAACAGAACCTTGAACATCAGCGCGTAAGATTAAATTAAGAATTTTCTTCTCTTTAGGAGCCTCTTCCATCAAGTTCTCAAGAGTTAGAACTTTACGTTTCATCATTGCTTGCTCTTGGTGACCAATCACCCTAGATTCTGCAATGTGACGCGCTTCCTTCTCATTCTTCACAGAAATAAATGGGTCGCCTGCCGCAGGAAGGCCTGAGAGCCCCGTGATTTCAACAGGAGTAGATGGGCCAGCAAATTCAATATTTTTTCCATGCTCATCATGCATGGTCTTTACTCGTCCAAAGTGTCTTTCAAAAACTAGTGCATCCCCAAGTCTAAGCGTACCATTTTGAACCAGTACTGTTGCAACGCATCCAAGGCCTTTATGCAGCTCTGACTCTAAAACAGTTCCTCTAGCACGAACTGATGGGTTGGCTTTTAATTCCAAAATTTCAGCTTGTAGCGCCAACATTTCAAGTAGCTCAGTAACCCCAGCTCCAGTTACTGCCGATGTATTCACGGTAATAGTTTGTCCGCCCCATTTTTCTGGAAGAAGCTCAACTTCAGATAATTCTCTATAAACTGAGTCAGCATCAAAACTAGGCTTATCACATTTGTTAATCGCAACTATGATTGTGACATTACTAGTTTTTGCGTGATTAATCGCTTCTTTAGCTTGCTCTTTTAGTCCTTCGTCACCTGCAACAACCAAAACAACAATGTCAGTAACCTCAGCTCCTCGAGCTCTCATAGCAGAGAAGGCTTCGTGACCTGGCGTATCTAAAACAGTTATAGGTCCAACTGCTGTTTGACACTTGAAGGCTCCAATGTGTTGTGTAATCGCACCCGCTTCAGAAGCGGCAATGCTGCTTTTGCGAATGACATCGATCAAACTGGTTTTACCGTGGTCGACATGGCCCATAAAAGTCACAACAGGAGGGCGGAATTCTAAATCTATTGGATCGTATTTACGGATCTCTTCTTTAATGCTTTCGTTTGTGATTTGAAGACGCTCCTCTTCAGAGGTGTCAATTGTAATTTCACATCCAAACTCACTGCCGAGGAACTGGACAGTTGTCTCGTCATCAAGATAGTCATTAAGCGTAAAAGTTGCATTTTGCATAAAGAGCTTTTGGATAAGCTGTGAAGATTTCAACTTCATCTCAACGGCAAGATCTTTAATTGTAATGGGTAGACGAATTGTTAACGTTGTAGGTCTAATAACATTTTCTTCACCTGTGGAGCGTTGTTTGATGTGACGTCTTTTTCGCCATCTCTCTTCGTCACCAGCACTAAGACCTGCTCTATCACGTCCATCAAATGCACTAGTTGTTTGGCGTTTAGCTGCTGGCTTTAGGTCTTTAAAATCTTTGACTTTCTTTCCCTTCTTCAGCAGCTGCTGCTGCAAAGGAGCCCTACTTGTAGTTTTTTCTTTTTCTTTAGGTTTATCATCGCTTTTCTTCTCAACAGCCTTTTTTTCAATAAAAACCGGCTCTTTTTTCTCAGGCTTGAAAAGATCTTTAACATGCCTTCCTGTTGGCCCAAGTTTTTCAGCTTTTTTAGGTTCAGTTATTGCTTCAAGTCCGCTTGCCACTGTTTGGGTTTCACAAGAAGCGGCTATTGAGCTTTTAGCTTCATCATTTTCTATCTCTGCTATTTCTTGAATATCGTGAGGTTCTGAAGTAGACTCTTCAAAATCGTCCTTTGGAGCGAAGGAAGATTTTGATCTAGCTCGAATACGACGAGGCTGCTCCTCTTCTGTTACAGTAGATTCTTCAGGATTAGTTACTTCCGGCTGTTCAGTTGCATTAGAAGGTGTTTTGTTTTTTGCGAGTTTCGCTTTTACTTTGTCTAAGCCCACCGCTTTTGCAAGCTGTGTGTTTTTAATTTTGAGCTTTAAGTTTTTTGCCAAGGTTATTCACTCCGGGGTTTGCTAACTTCTTCTAAAATTCTGTAGGCCATTTCAATACTGATCCCAGGAACTTTGGCAACTTCATCAATATTTACCTGCAGAAGCTTGCGTAATGTATCATATCCAGCATGGATAAGGTTTTGAACAATTAGTTTGTTAAAACCTTCGATGTGCAAAGGTTCATCTAGCGATTTATCTCCAGACTCAGCCAACTGTATTCGTTGAATTTCAAGGGCCTTATTATACTCGCTCATTCTTTGAACTTCAAGTTCATATCCGAGCATTGCGCCAGTTAGGCGAGCATTCATCCCGCGCTTACCAATGACTGCCGCATAATCAGCGTCATCAACGACAATAGCGATAATTTTCTCATCTTCATTGAGTCCAACTTTCCGAATCTCGATAGGAGAGAGAATATTTTGAAGAAGATCCACTGGATCTGCGGCCCAAGGAATAATATCTATTTTTTCGTTATTTAGCTCACGAATGATGTTTTTAACCCGATTCCCACGCATCCCAACACACGCCCCAACAGGATCCACTTTTGAATCACTGGAGCGTACAGCTAATTTTGTTCTATAGCCTGCATCACGAACGACGCTCTCGATAACAATTGTGCCATCTTCGAGCTCAGGAACTTCATGAAGAAAGAGTTGCTTTACAAATTCTGGATGCGAGCGACTTAAAACAACTTCAGCTCCTCCATTCTCCAAATCTTTTACTTCATAAAGAAGGGCATAGATTTTGTTGCCAATTTGGTATTTTTCTGTTTTTGGGTAGTTGCGACCAGGTAAGACTGCTTCAACTTTTCCAAGGTCTACAATGAGATTTGGACCCTTAAAAAAGCGCTTCACATTTCCAGAGACAATCTCTCCAATGCGGTGGCGGTATTCTTCATAGATGACATCTCGTTCAGCACCACGCAATTTTTGAGAGATAATTTGGCGTGCTGTAGCAGCCGCAATGCGTCCAAAATTTGAGGGGGTGACTGGAACATCAATAAATTGTCCAATTTCACAATCCGGGTCTAATAGTTGAGCTGCAGCTAAAGAGATTTCCCGAGCAGGGTGGTCAACGGGATCAATGATCTCTTTTTCGCAATAGACTTCGATATTTCCAGTCTTTGGATGAATTTGAATTGAGATATTGGCTTCATCCTTTAAGCTCTTTTTTGCTGCTGCAGTAAGCGCGCTTTCAATGGCGTCCATGACAACTTCACGCTTCACGCCTTTTTCGCGCTCCATATATTCAAAAATGGCAACGAGATCTTTATTCATCGCTAAAACTCCTTCCTAACTCACCTTACGTATTTTTTCTCTTCACAGAGCAGCTGCTGAGGCCAACCTGCTTCAGAGTGCTCCTCGACCAACTTTATAAAGTTGCCCTTCGTCCCACTTTTCGCATTTTGACCCCCTCGCAAGCTCTGTGAAGGGGAAAATACGTAAGGTGAGTAATCCTAACAAAAAACCGAAGGAATAGACCTTCGGTTTCATGAGGACATTATTAAATGCTCCTCGGCGAGGGGTTACCCCTCTACCTCGGCATGCGTACTTTTATTATCTTTTTCGCTTTCATCATCAGATGCTTTTGAAACTACGATATCATCACGATTCACTTGATTTTGTTCGATCAAATACTCTTTAACTGATAAAGAGACTTTCTTGTGTTCAGGATCAAGTTTAATCACTTTAGCTGTGATATCATCTCCTGAGGAGATGACATCTTCTACCTTGGCAAATGGTTGATCAGATAGCTCTGTAACGTGAATCAATCCTTCAATGCCATTATCAAGCTCAACAAATGCACCAAATGCTGTAACTTTCGTCACTTTACCCGAAACTAGAGAGCCTACTGGAATTGTTTTCTCAATCGATTCCCAAGGGTTTGTGCTTAGCTGCTTCACGCCAAGAGTGATCTTCTTGCTCTCTTTGTCTACTGAGAGAATAACGGCGTCAACTTTGTCGCCTTTTTTGAAGATTTCAGATGGGTGAGAAACTTTTTTGATCCAACTCATATCTGAGATGTGGATCAATCCTTCAATTCCTGGCTCAAGCTCTACAAAAGCTCCATAATTAGTCAAGCTCTTGACTTCTGCTTCAACGTTTGTGCCTGGAGGAAACTTTTTCTCAACTTCATCCCACGGGTTGTGCTCAGTCTGCTTAATTCCAAGAGAAATTTTTCCCTCATCTTTTTGAACAGAAAGAACAATCGCTTCAACTTCGTCACCTTTGTTGACCAGCTCTGATGGATCGCTGACATTTTTCACCCAAGACATCTCAGAGACGTGAATCAATCCTTCAATGCCAGGCTCAATCTCTATGAAAGCACCATAAGGGAGCAGCTTGACTATCTTCCCTTTTACACGTGTTCCTGGGACATACTTCTTCTCAATTTCATCCCAAGGATTATGTTCTTTTTGCTTTAAGCCTAGAGCGACACGACCTTTCTCTTTGTCGATGCTAAGAATCATAACATCTAGGTCTTGTCCAATATCAACCATTTCTGAAGGGTGCTTGATTCTCTTCCATGTCATATCGGTGATATGAAGCAGACCATCGATTCCATCAAGGTCAAGGAAGACACCAAAGTCTGTGATATTTTTAACAGAACCGCTGCACACATCGCCAACCTTGATGGTCTCAAGAAGCTCAGCTTTCTTAGAAATACGCTCAGCTTCGAGAAGTTCTCTGCGAGAAACGACAATATTTTTTCTTTCGATATTGATTTTAAGTATCTTAAATTCACACGTTGTGCCGAGATACTCATCGAGATTTTTAATTCGTTTGTTGTCGATTTGAGAACCTGGCAGGAATGCTTCCATCCCAATATCGACCATCAAGCCGCCCTTCACTTTGCGAATAATCTTACCTTTAACAATGGATCCTTCTTCACAATGCTGTAGGATAAATTCCCACTGGCGTTGACGAGAAGCTTTTTCACGAGATAGAACGATCTGTCCTTGCTCATCTTCTGCGCGATCCAAGAAAACTTCAATCTCACTATTGAGAACCAGCTCTTGGGGGTCTGAAAATTCTGATACAGGCACAAGCCCTTCAGATTTTAGACCGACATCGATCACTACGAAGTCTTTTCCAATTTCGACAATTGTTCCACGCAAGATGGTCCCAGGAGCCATCTCTTGTTGCTCTTGCATGCTCCCTTTTGGAGATTGTAAAAGCTGTTTAAAGGTTTCCGCTTCAGAGGTCTCGAACTGTATATCGTCGAGAAGGTTCTTTGCGCTCCAGGTATATTCACTGTTGTTGGGCATTTAAAAATTTCTCCTAAGAATCTATTCAAAGGAGTAATTCTAGAGAGATGTTCATAAAACTGCAAGGAAATTAAAACTCAGCCTATACCCAAACAACTTGAAAAGTCGGAATTT
>CAMAUB010000094.1 GCA_945861315.1 Chlamydia trachomatis | reverse complement strand
AATGTTATGTGGATTATTAAAAGTAAGCGAAGGGCAAGCTTTAATCAACGGAGTTCCTCTGCAAAAAGCGGCAAGCAAAGTTCGCTTTCAAGTGGGCTATATGGCTCAAAAATTTTCCCTCTATAGCACGCTAACAGTCTTACAAAATTTAAATTTTTTTTCGGGGATTTATAATTTACGAGGGAGGCAAAAAAAAGAAATCATTGATGAAATGATTGAAGTTTTTGGCCTAAAAAACTACATCAATACACCTCCTGATTTGCTCCCTCTAGGCTTTAAACAACGCCTCTCACTTGCCTGTGCAACCATGCATAATCCACCATTATTATTTCTTGATGAACCCACATCGGGCGTTGATCCTATTACTCGGCGCGAATTTTGGAATCATATCAATGGAATTGTCGAAAAAGGGGTCACAATATTAGTGACAACGCATTTTATGGATGAAGCGGAATATTGTGATCGAATCGCTCTTGTCTATCAGGGGAAAATGATCAATATTGATGCTCCAGATAGGCTAAAAGAGAAATGCCAAACCAAAGAGAATTCCAATCCAACGCTTGAAGAAGCTTTTATCAAGTTGATTGAGGAGTATGATGGCAATCCATAGCAGGCATCTTAAAGCATTGATTACCAAAGAAGCCCTGCAAATCATCCGGGATCCAAGCTCTATTCTAATCAGCATTATCTTGCCCATTTTACTGATATTTCTCTATGCTTTTGGTGTTTCTTTGGATTTGAATCACCTTCGTATTGGCCTTGTCTTAGAAGACACTTCACCTGATGCCATTAGCTTCTGCCGCTCTTTTTTTGATTCTCCTTATTTCGATGTGAAACAAGCTAGTGATCGACGCGAGTTAATTAAAGAAATAGAAAAAGGATCTATCAGAGGAATAGTTGTTGTACCCACCTATTTTTCTCAATTTAGATACAGGCCAGATAAAATCGCCCCTATTCAAGCAATTGGAGATGGCTCGGAGCCTAATACGGCTAATTTCTTCCAAAACTATGTAGAGGGCACCTTTCGAAACTGGCTACAACAAGAGGCTATTAGCAACAAGGTTCCAACATCACCATTGATATCCATCCAATCACGATTTTGGTACAACGAACAACTAGAGAGTCGCTATTTTTTACTCCCCGGCTCTTTGGCAATTATCATGACCCTAATCGGAATATTGTTGACCGCTCTTGTAGTCGCTAGAGAGTGGGAGAGAGGAACAATGGAAGCGATGATGTCCACCCCCATTGGAATTTTTGAACTCATGATTGGCAAACTCATCCCCTATTTTTTCTTAGGCCTGCTCTCTATGACAATCTGTTTTATCTTGACTGTTTTTGGATTTGGAATTCCATTTAGAGGCTCTGTGTGGCTTTTAGCTATTGTTGTCATAGCTTTCCTATTTTGCGCATTAGCCCTAGGTCTTATGATCTCCACTTTGTCTAAAAATCAACTTGTTGCCTTTCAAGTTGCAATGATTGCCGGGTTTTTGCCAGCTTATATTTTATCAGGGTTTCTTTTCGAAATTTCCAGTATGCCTCTACTTATTAGATGGTTAACCTATCTAATGCCTGCTAGGTATTTCGTCACCTGTTTGCAGACTCTTTTTCTTGTTGGAAATGTTTGGGAGTTGATTTTCCTCAATTGTATACCAATGATCGTAATCGGGATGATTTTCACACTAATCACGGCCCGCAAAACAGTAAAACGGTTGGACTAAACTATGTGGCATCGAATTGTTGCATTAATTATTAAAGAACTCGCCGGAGTTTGGCAAGATCCCAAAACACGAATCTCTCTTTTAGCACCCCCGCTTATCCAGCTTCTAATTTTTACCTTCGCTGCAACATTAGATGTCAAAAATGTCTCAATTGGAATTCTCAACCGAGATAATGGAGCGCAAGGGTTTGAGCTTGTCCAACGCTTTGCTGGCTCACCAACATTTACACATCTTATTTATCTTAACTCAGTTGAGGAAATCGCCCCTTTCTTAGATAAGCAAAAAGGGATGATGGTTGTCTCATTGGATCAAGAGTTTTCAAGAAAACTCAATGCAGCAAAACCTACTGAAGTTCAACTTATCATGGATGGGAGAAAATCTAATTCGACACAAATTATTCAAGGTTATGCAACTTCCATTATCAATAAATTTAGTGAAGAACAAATGGCAGAAAATAATTTACCCCTACAAAAGGTGCAGCTTTTCCCAAGAAACTGGTTCAATCCCAATCTTTTGTACTATTGGTATAATATCCCCTCCCTTGTAGCAACATTATCAATGTTGACCTGTTTAACCGTCACCTCTATCTCAGTTGCCCGTGAAAAGGAACTCGAAACCTTTCATCAACTATTAGTCTCACCCTTGATTCCATTTGAAATCTTAGTTGGAAAAATCATCCCAGGTATTATTGTTGGCACTTTAGAGGGGTTTTTCTTATTGATAGTAGGGGTCTTTCTTTTCCAAGTCCCTTTTACTGGCTCACTGCTCCTGTTTATTATCAGCCTGCTTGTCTTTATTAGTGCTATTGGAGGCATCGGATTATTTCTCTCATCCCTATGCTCCACACAGCAACAAGCTATGCTTGGAACATTTATCGTGATGGTCCCATCTGTCATGTTATCTGGTTTTGCAACTCCAATTGAAAATATGCCAACTTGGCTTCAGCCAGTTACCTATCTCATCCCTCTCAAATACATGCTCGTTATCTCAAAGGGCATCTTTTTAAAAGATATGAGAGCATCAACTATTTTTAATAATGTCTGGCCTATGGCTATTATTGCGTGTTGTACATTGACAAGCGCTGCATGGTTTTTTCGAAGGAGATTAGAGTGAAAGTTCATCAACTATTTTTATGGGGAGTGTGCACAGCACTAGCAAGTTGTATGATGGGGCCGAACTACCGACCTCCTGAAAATTGTGTTTCAGATTGTTGGGTTAGCAATACTTGCTCTGAAACCGTTGTTCCAACACTTTGGTGGGAAGAGTTCAACGATCCTCTACTGAATAATTATATAGCAGTTGCATCCTACTACAACAAAGATGTCTTAACAGCTGAAGCATCCATATTGCAAGCTAGAGCTATACGAAAAATTGTGGCTTCAGACCTATTCCCACACCTTAATTTTGAGGCACTTTTTTCTAGAACCTATTTCAGTAAAAATGGACCCGTTTTTGCAATCGGTGCTGCACAAACAGTTACAACGCCAGGTTTACCTTTTGAATTACAAATACCTCAGATACAAAATATTTTTACCATTTTATTTGATGCTTCATGGGAAATTGATCTTTTTGGAAAAACTCGCCGAGCAGTAGAAGCGGCAGTCGCACACATTGGAAGTGCTATCGAACAGAGAAATAATGTCTTAATCTCGATTTATGCTGAAATTGCTCTCAACTATATGGATCTTAGGTCTACTCAACAAATGGGAGTGTTGATTGAAAAAAACATCTCTCTTTTAGAAAAGAAACAACACGTCACCCAAAAACAGTTAGAAGAAGGGCTAATTAACCGACTTGTATTAGATAAGATTGAAGCAGAGCTTGCACAGCAGCGCTCAACCCTTCCTCCAATTGTTGCTGAAATTTACCAATACATCTATGCAATTTCAGTCCTAACAGGATGCCCCCCAGAAACACTGCTTGCAGAACTTCTTCCAATCCAAGCTCTTCCAACATTTCCACAAGAGGTTGCATCTGGACTAAAGTCCGACCTACTGCGCAGACGTCCAGATGTGCGTCAAGCTGAAAGAAACTTGGCTGCAGCGACAGCAAATATTGGAGTAGCTGTTGCTTCATTTTTTCCAACCCTTTCTCTTACAGGCGGTATAGGCCTTCAATCTTTACACCTTAACAATCTATTTCAAGCAAATAGTAAAACATGGGAGCTAGATGCCGGGCTTGTCACTCCCCTATTTCAAGGAGGAAATCTTGTTGGTCATCTGCGATTAAGTGAAAGTCAAGCTATGTCGGCCGCCCTCATCTACCAACAAACAGTTCTAACAGCACTTGAGGAAGCTGAAAGCACACTAATAGCCTATAAAAAGGAAGAAGAGAGTGCCTATCGACTCAAGCAGTCATATGAAAAGTATCAAGAGATTGCCCTTTTATCCTTAGATCGATTTGAGAAGGGGCTAGTCACTATCAATGATGTCATTGATAGTGAGACACAAGCCATTGTCGCTCGTGAAAATCTTTTAGAGAGTGAAACAGCAGTTTTAATCGACATTGTAGCTCTCTATAAGGCTTTAGGTGGAGGCTGGGAGTGTTCCTAACAAACATGCCCCTGCCCTCCTACGCTCCATCACGATGAATATGAGAGGCTGCCTGACTTTGAGGATAGACAACTAACTCTGCAATATTTACATGAAGGGGTCTTGTTGCACAGTAGACAACTGCATCAGCAATATCTTCGGCTATGAGTGGATTAAACCCCTGGTAGAATTGTTTTGCCCTCTGCTTATCCTTCCAACGCACCTCACTAAACTCGGTTTCCACAGCCCCTGGAGCGACCTCACTCACTCTAATGGCACTTCCAAGCAAATCCAATCGCAGTGATTGAGTGATCGCCTTAACAGCATGTTTTGTCGCACTATAAACATTCCCAGAAATATAACACTCGCGTCCCGCGACTGAACCAATGTTGATGATATGCCCTTGATTTCTTTTCAACATGGATGGAAGGACTGCTTTTGTCACATAAAGCAATCCCTTAAGATTCGTGTCAATCATCGTATCCCAGTTATCGATATCTGCATCTTGAATCTTGTCGGAAGAGATGGCTAAGCCTGCATTATTCACCAAGATATCAATCTTTTGATCTAATCGGCTAAAAAGAGCTTCGACTTGTTTGCGATCACGCACATCGAGTTGAAATGGAGTGACACAAATGCCATATTTGGAGGAGAGCTCCTTTGTAAGAGACTCTAGACGATCAAGACGCCTAGCAGAAATAATTAGATTCACACCAAGCTTAGCAAACTGCTCGGCGCACGCTTTTCCAATTCCACTTGAGGCTCCAGTGATGAATGCTGTTGTTCCTTTTATTGGCATCTTTCTCTCCTTTATACATTATTTCTAATAATATATTGCATCAAATTATTTATTTATTATAATTAATGATTAATATGGCAGTAGCAGCACCACAAATAACCCTCCCCTCTTTTCTACACATTGAAGAAATTCAAGCCAATGAAGAATTGCGCCTTGAAATCCAAAATGTAGCTTCCGCTTGGAGGGACATCTCACGTGAGGAAATAGCACTGTGTTCTGATGTAAACACAAGGGAGCTTTATGGACGTGTTGAGAGAGTGAATGGAGCTGCCATAAAAAAATGTCGCTGGGTTAAAAAATTTTTACACAAATTCTCCATTCTCATCTGCTCTGGATTTGATCTTGAAATCAAAGGTTTTGCATTTATCAAACCTATCACTCTGGGAGATAGAACTTTTATTCACCTTAACCTTCTTTCAACAGATCCAAAAAATTTATTTAGGGAGAGCCGCATCGAAAAAGTGGGCACCTTCCTAATTCAATCGCTTTTTCAAAAATGTCGTGATGAAGGCTTTGCAGGTATCTATACTCATCCAAGCTCAAAATGAGAATTTGGGCCGCGTCAAAGCCTCGGGCTTGAACGATCGTAAACAACCCCATATTTCTAATATTGGGTCGTTTACGATCGTTCAATCGCGAGAGCTTTCACGCT
>CAMAUB010000093.1 GCA_945861315.1 Chlamydia trachomatis | reverse complement strand
CGAATATATTCCAGCGTCATAAGCAACATATTTTCTATACTTAATTTGTTCTTCCTTCCACCTTTAACTTTTTTATCTTTGTTAGATTGTTCTAAAATTAATGTCATCTTGATAAAAAAACGCGGAACTTCCGTTTTAACTGCCTGTCTCCTAGATAGATCAAAGTATTTAAAATATATTATACTTATTGCATGTATTTCGATTGATTGAACATCTTCGCGTATCTGAGGAAAGACCCCTCATTTTCTGAATTTAGCACTTCAAAAAGAGTCTCCCAAACTGTATGCTGTTCTCGGTCTGTGGTCATAATTTCTCCTTGTTTTGTTGTTATTACAAGGATTTTGGCTTCAGGCCTTTTTGCTTTCAAGGGATTTCTTCCTATCTGCCTATGCCAATTTACAGAAACAATGTTGCACTACCTTCAATAAGAGGTGAGTCGAAATATTTTTTTGAACAAACCCAAATACGTAACGCATCTATTCCGATAATAGGATGAGAAAAAATGGCATATTGGTGATAAGCACCAATTGCACTGTAGCCTGTGCGGTGGAGGCTATGAGATAAAAGAAGACCAGGATTGTTCAATCTCCAGGCAAGACTACCTCCTTTAGCCACGTATTTGTTATCGAAAGCGTCGAAGTAGAAAATGATCTCATCATCGTAGCGATAGGCTTTCTTCAAAATTTTCTCATTATGTTCACACGGGTGAGAAGAGTGTAAGTGAAAATCCTATATTTTATTGGACATTCGCTGCAATCAACAAACTTTATAAGATTATAGCAAAAGAGTGTAGCGGCAGTCGGATTCGAACCAACGACCTCCGGATTATGATTCCGCTGCTCTAACCAACTGAGCTATGCCGCCTGAAATAGAAAGGTCTATTTGATAACAAATAGACCTTTTTTAATAGCGGGAGCAGGATTCGAACCTACGACCTTTGGGTTATGAGCCCAACGAGCTGACCACTGCTCCATCCCGCGATAAGTAAGAGACTCTATCATCCTTGCTTATTTCGCGCAAGTAATAGCTTGAAATGAGGCATCTAAAGCTCCAGCTGATTCGTTTATGAGTCTTGCGCCAGCCTCTGCAAGCCTTTTACGCTCGCCAGGTTGCTCTAGAAGATGGCTTAAAATTTGCTCTAAATTTTGTTCACTCACCTCTATACCAGCCTTATAGCGTTCCATCAATTCTTGCAAATCTGGCTGACTATAAAGATGTGGGCCATAAAGAACAGGCACAGCATAGAGACAAGGCTCTAAAATATTATGTCCACCAACACGCTTGGTCAATGTTCCTCCAACAAAAGCGATGCTTGATTTTCGGTAGCACTGCTTGAGCACTCCCATTTGATCAACCAAAATGACGCTACAAGTTGTAAAATCAGCTCCTTGACTTGCCCGTCCATAGCAAAGCCCTGATCTCTCTAACATCTGTGCAACAAGGTCAAAGCGCTCTGGATGGCGCGGAACTAGATAGGTTTTAAGATTGGGAAAATGTTTGAGTACATCAATCCAAATGCGCTCCTCTGGATCGTGGGTAGATCCAAGAGTTAAGATCATTTCTGTTGAAATAATTGGCTCTTCAAAATGGGCATCAAGCTTAATGTTACCAGTCACAACAATTTTCTGTTTGGGAACACCTAGTGCTAAAAAGCGCTCTTCATAGAGCTTTCCTTGCAAACAAAGAAGATCAAATGAAGAGAAGAGCATTTTGGCAAGCCAAGGAAGCTTTAAAAAACGTTTGAAACTTCGCTTAGATATCTTTCCATTGACTAAGACAAGACGAGCCCCCGCTTTTTTGGCAGCATCTTGAAAGTGGAACCAAAAGTCAGTCTCAGTAATCACAACAAGAGCTGGGTTCACCCTTTTGACAATTGGACGAATAAGATAAGGAAGATCAAAGGGAAGATAGACGTGCCAGTTGGCGTCAGCACTTCTTTCCCCTTCAGCATAACCGGTCTGAGTTACTGTTGATAAAAGAATACGATAGTCTGCTTTAAGCTTTTCAACTAAGGGAGCTATTGCCTTTGTCTCTCCAAGAGAGACGGCATGGATCCAAGCAATTGGCTTTCCCTCTTTTTCAATTTTAGGAAATCTATAGGTGAGGCGATGGCGCTGTTTTTTCTTAAATAGCTTTGGCAAAGAGATGAGCACGTAAGCATGAAGAGCTAGCGTATATAAAAATCTCATTTTATCACAATGCTGAGCAATTTATTTGGGACAAAAATCACCTTTTGGATCTCCCCCTCCAAATACTTGGCCACCCTCTGATCTTGCTTAGCCAGATTAAAGATTACCTCTTCACTCTGATCTTTTGGAAGAGCAAAACTACCGCGTACTTTTCCATTCACCTGAACGATATAGGTAACTTGCTCATCAATCAAATGTTTTGGATCAACTTTAGGCCAAGCAGCATGGGTAACACTGCCCTGCTGTCCGAGGTGATGCCACAACTCCTCAGCCATATGTGGTGCAAAAGGAGCCAAAGCTTGCACAGCCATTACAACAGCTTCTTTAGAATAGCTACGAAGCTTAAACATCTCATTGACGAACTCCATCATCTTTGAAATCGCAGTATTAAAAAAGAGCTTCTCAATATCTTCAGCAACACCATGAATTAATTTGTGTGCCAAATGAATCCCCTCATCACACTCCATTATTTTTGATGATGTGGCTATTTCGAAGAAACGATTGAGAAAACGGCGACATCCAGAAACAGCACTTGAGCTCCACACCTTCTCTTTGTCAATCGGCCCCATAAACATGGAATATAAACGAAGCGCATCGGCACCAAACTCCTCGCTGATTTCATCAGGACTGACGCCATTGAGTTTTGACTTTGACATCTTTTCAATCTGTGAGCGAAGCTCTTCACCGCTCTGAGAGTGGGTATATCTCCCCTCTTTTTCCACCACTTCCTCAGCAGGAACATAGGCACCGTTCTCCTTGAGATAAGAGCGAGAGACAATGAGTCCTTGATTGCACAGTTTTTTAAACGGTTCTTTTGTACTGACAAGACCACAATCATAAAGCACCTTATGCCAAAAGCGTGCATAGAGTAAATGAAGCACTGCATGCTCAGCTCCACCGATATAGAGATCAACTGGCATCCAATACTTTTCATTTTCAGGCTCCCAAGCCATCTTTGTATTTTGCGGATCACAAAAGCGCAGGTAATACCAACATGAACCGGCCCATTGCGGCATTGTGTGCGTCTCACGCTTCGCACTTTGCCCACTCTTTGAATCAATAATCTCAACCCAATTAGTTGCCTGTGCAAGAGGACTCTCTCCAGAACCTGTTGGCTTATAGTTCTCTATATCAGGAGAAATGAGTGGAAGCTCATCAAGATCTAGCAGACGCTTAGTTCCATCTTCCAAATGAAGCACTGGGAACGGCTCTCCCCAATAGCGCTGACGAGAAAAAAGCCAGTCGCGCAACTTGTAGTTAATCTGACGCTTTCCAACTCCATTAGCTTCAAGCCAATCTGCAACCTTCTCTCGCGCCTGCTCAACTGTCAAGCGATCTAAACAGAGCGTTTCATTGTGACTATTCACAAGACGCCCCTCAACTAAGACAGGCTTTGAGGGTAGATGATACTTTTGCACAAACTCAGCATCACGCGCATCGTGAGCTGGAACTCCCATAACAGCGCCTGTGCCATATCCCATCAACACATAGTCTGCAATCCAAATAGGCAACTGCTCACCGTTCACAGGATTGATGACATAGCTGCCTGTGAAAACCCCACTCTTCTCTTTAGCAAGCTCTGTGCGCTCTTTGTCACTTTTCGCAGCCACCTCTTTTTGATAATGAGAAATTGCCTCTTTTTGCCCAGTTGCTCCGAGCACGTGGACCAGCGGATGTTCTGGAGAAATGACTAAATAGGTCACCCCGAAAATGGTGTCGTGCGCTGTTGTATAAACCGTAATGCTCTCTTGCGATCCATCTACTGGAAAGTTAATCTCAACACCACTACTCTTTCCAATCCAATTTTTCTGCAGCTTCTTGAGTCCCTCTGGCCAATCAAGCTCTTCTAAGTCTTCAAGTAAACGTTCTACATAAGCGGTGATCTTCAACACCCACTGCTTAAGGGGGCGCCGCTCAACTAAATGCCCCCCCTCTTTAGAACGCCCCTCTTCAATCTCTTCGTTGGCAAGCACAGTCCCAAGTGCCGGGCAGAAATTGACGAGCATATCAGCTTGATAAGCAAGTCCCCTCTCATACAACTTCGTAAAAATCCACTGCGTCCACTTGTAGTAGTCTGGATCACTTGTCATGATCTCTCGATCCCAATCATAGGCGTAGCCAATTGAGCGCAACTGCTTCTTAAAATTGGCAATATTATGGAGCGTTGTGACAGCTGGGTGTGTTCCAGTTCTCATTGCATACTGCTCTGCAGGCAATCCAAAACTATCCCATCCCATCGGATGCAAAACAGCAAAACCTCTAGCCCACTTATAGCGAGCAACGATATCGGTGGCTGTATACCCAATGAGATGGCCAACATGCAACCCACTGCCCGAAGGGTAAGGGAACATGTCTAGAACGTAATATTTATTTTTTTTTGGATCTTCAATGGCGCAAAAAGTCTTCTCTTTAAGCCATCTCTCTTGCCACTTCTTTTCAATCAGGTGAGGGTCGTATTTCATGGAGACCTACGATAGCAAACCCTCCATTAAAACTCAAAGTCGCTCTTCAGCTAAAACCCGATGGAGCATTAGATCGAAGAGTTCGGCAGAATCAGCTGGAATAGTCCTTCTAATTTCCGCTGCAAGTAAAACTCTTTGTTCTGGTCGTAAACCTTGAATGTAATCCGTAAGACTCTCTTTTTCCTGAGCAAGAAACCTAGCTCTATCCACTTGATCATCAAGCCGCTGCGACGTAAACCTTTGAATCAAAGCCAAAAGTTGTCCTCCTGTAAGTTCTTCATGAGGATCTCCTTGCACCTGTCGATCCCTCAAACTTTGAATAAGCCCTTGAATGGGCACGTCTGCGCTCAACCAAGGAAGGCGTCCTGATGCAGCTAATGCGATAACAACCTTTTGTTCGTTAGCAGGCATATTTTCATCTAAATGATAGTTCCGCTGCATTGCGATGATAGAATGATCCAAAGAGGCATCATGAATTTCTTGAAAAAAAGTTGTAATTTCTTGTGGAGATTTAAGCTCAAGCTCTCTTAATAATGATTCAGCTGTTGGTAAAAAATCTCTTGCATCATAGCCAGCACTGTATGCTAAATCGTCGACTTGCTCTTGATAAGCCGTAGCCTGATCTCGCTTAAAGTGGAGATAAAGGGAACTTCGAAGAGCGCGAATGGGTCCATCCTCACTCACTACCAAATGCGCCATGGTTCTTGGAAAGCGAGCAAGTACATCAAGGTGTTTACGTGGATCATCTAATCGTTTAACAACAGACTTGAAAGCACTAATAACACTTTTTTCATTTTGCATAGACTTCAGTTCAATAGAAATCGGATCTAGCTTTTCTAAAAAAGAGCGAATATCGGCAGAGGAAGAGGACTTGATAGAGTAGTAAGAGAGGGCAGCCAGGGGGAGTGCTCCTATGCTCAATCCGATGCCCGCTTTAATCATCAGAGCATTTCCACTACAAAACAGCGGTAGAGCTCCAACTGCTACCAAGACAGCAAGACATGCAAGCACATAGCCTGTAACACGATCTTTGTGTAACTTAACTACATGAGCTTCGATATCTGTCTGAGATTGGTTAATCGCCTGAGTCATAAGAAATAGTGTATCATTTATATAT
>CAMAUB010000092.1 GCA_945861315.1 Chlamydia trachomatis | reverse complement strand
GAAAGAGTATCGCGAAGCTATGGATGCAGCTAAACAGGTATACGATGCAATTGCTGCAGAGCTACCTGAGGAGGCTCAATATGTTGTCCCTATGGCGTATAATATTCGCTGGTATTTCCACATCAACTTGCGAGCACTTCAATGGCTATGTGAATTGCGCTCAGGGGCAGCAGGTCATCCAAACTACCGTCATATTGCACAAGAAATGGCAAAACAGACTATAAAGGCAGTCCCTCTTTTTGAAAGTTTTTTCAAGTTTGTTGACTACGATGGCTATGAGCTTGGACGTCTAGAACAAGAACAGCGCAAAGCTGAAAAACAAACTAGAAAATAGACCCCAAAAGAGGTCTATTTTTTGAGATGTTGAGCAAGCAGTCCTGACAGCTTGAACATATTAAGGGGTTGTTTTGAGCCAAATAGTGGTTCTAACTTTTCATCGGGTATGATTTGTCGTTTGTCACTTGGGTTTTGAAGGTTATTTGACTTGATATATTCCCACATCTTTTTAATTGCCTCACCTCGAGAGACCTCTTCATCACCAATGATTGCAGCAAGTTCTTTAGATGGTTTGAGTTTCCCGCGAAGCCCGCCCCCTTTGCCGCCCTTTTTCTTTTCATAGGCACTCTTTTGATGGTTTGGATATTTAGACTCAAGTTGTTCAAGTTCATTAACTATCACATCACAGGTTGGAAAAGTTGTACAAGAGTAAAAGACTTTTCCAAAGCGAGATTTTCGAGCGAGGATGATACCATCACATCCAATAGCAGGACATTTTGGCATGTTTTGAGTTTGGACAATCTCTTCTCCTTTTTTAGGAATCGAAATAATCCCCTTGCAGTCTGGGTAACGAACGCATCCTAAAAAGGCACCATAGCGTCCATGTCTTACTTTCATTTCCCCTTTGCAGATAGGACACTTTTGAGCCCAGTCAAAGCCTTGCGCAAAATCTTCCTTATTGAAGTTCATCTCTTCTAAAGAGGTTGTGTAATCACACTCAGGATATCTCGCACATCCATAAAAATAGCGTGATTTAGCCCAAATTTTCTGAAGGTGGGAAGATTTACATTTAGGGCACTCAATATCTGTGTCAATTTTAGGGACATAGGCTTCTTTTGCCGCGATGTCAACAGTAGGAATGAACTCTTCCCAAAAAGAGCGAATTAAACTCTTCCACTCTTTTTTGCCATCAGCAATCTCTTCGAGGCGATCTTCCATTTCAGCTGTAAAGCCAATGTTCATGATCTGTTTGAAATTGTCCTCTAAGAATTGTGCGATCACACATCCAAGCTCTGTTGGTTTGAGACGATAGTTTTCTTTGGTTGTATAGGCACGAGAATGAATTTTATTCATAATCGAGGCATACGTTGAAGGGCGTCCAATTCCAGATTTTTCGAGTTCTTTTACAAGAGAAGCTTCAGTAAAGCGAGGAGGTGGTTTTGTAAAAGACTGTTCTTTGGTAACTTCCACAAGATTGAGATGTTGATTTTCTTCAAGTGGAGGGAGTTTAGGCTCCTGGTTCTCTTCCTCTTCATCATGCCTCTCTTCATAGAGGATCAAAAAGCCTTTAAATTTTATGGTTGAGCCTGTAGCGCGGAGCATGATGTTCTGATCTGTCTCAATATCTGCTGAGATGGTATCATAGATTGCAGGATTCATTTGGCAGGCAATATAGCGATTCCAAACAAGGGAGTAGAGCTTGTATTGATCAATGGTTAAATGCGCTTTCACCTTTTCTGGTGTATGATTAATGTTTGTGGGGCGAATCGCCTCGTGCGCATCTTGAGCGCTTTTTTTAGTGCTATAGGTGCGTGCTGTGTCTGGGAGATATTTTGCCCCATATTCTCTTCCGATATAACCACGGGCTGCAGATAGGGCTTCTGGCGCTAGTCTAACAGAATCTGTACGCATATAGGTGATAAGACCTTCGGCTCCATCTCTTCCTAGGTCAACACCTTCGTAGAGGCTTTGCGCTGTATTCATTGTTTTATTGGCAGAAAAGTGGTAGTGGCGCGACGCTTCTTGTTGCAGAGTTGATGTTATGAAGGGGGGTTCGGGATTGCGCTTCTTCTCTTTTTTCTCAACCCGTCCAACTTTATAAGAGGCCTTTTTCAACCTCTTTTCAATTGCATCCGCTTGCTCCTTATTTCCAATCAGGATGATATCCTTATTGCCATTGGCCTCTTTTTCCCATTTCTTGCCATCAATTGTAAAAACCCGCGCAGGAAATTGTTTTTGAGGTTCCCCATTTTTAAGAATGGCTCCCAAATTCCAGTATTCAACAGGAATAAAAGCTTCAATTTCTTTCTCGCGGTCAACCACAAGCTTGAGGGCAACAGATTGAACGCGGCCAGCTGAAACGCCTGTGCGTTGTTGGAGTTTGCGCGCCAAAATAGGAGAGATTTTATAGCCAACAATGCGGTCTAGTAAGCGGCGAGCTTGTTGAGCATTGACAAGAGCTAAATCAAGCTCTCTTGGATTAGCCAATGCCTCGACAACTGCTTCTTTTGTGATCGAATTAAAAGTTGTACGCTTTGTGACTGTCGTAGGAGGTAAAATGGCGGCAATATGCCACGCAATAGCCTCTCCTTCGCGGTCGGGGTCAGGGGCAAGGTAGACAATATCACACTCTTTTGCCATCTTTTTGAGATTTGCAATCACCTCTTTTTTATCAGGGAGTGTTTGATATTCTGGTTCAAAGTCATTCTCAATATCGATCCCAAACCCCTTTTGAGGAAGATCTCGAATGTGACCGACAGAAGAGGCAAAAAGAAAATCTTCGCCAAGAAATTTTTTCAGCGTTTTGATCTTCGCCGGGGATTCTACAATGATGAGGCTTTTGGACATTTTCTTACCTTATATGACAAATGTTGAATATTCAAACTCAAAATAGGGTCAATTGTCAATGCTTGAGTTCAGGAGGTCAAAGAACAGAGTGAAACAATATAAATTTTTTAAGGTATAAGTTAAATGTTTTTTCCTTTATAATATCTTTAAATTATGACTCAATATGTTTCTATTAATATAGGTTCGACTCATTGGTCTTATGTGGACAATGGGCAGGGGATGATGCCACAAGCGGTTTATTGTCCAAGCGCTTCTGACATCAACCTTCAGGTGGCTGCTGATCAAATTGAAAATATTAATAAAATTCTCAATCGTGCTAAAGGAACAATTTTTAAGAGTGCAGATGGAGTTGCTCTAAAAGAAATTCAAAGCTGGGAGATGCGACGTCGTTTTTCTTACTGGAAAAATCTTGATCAAGAAAGGGTACGCGTTAAACAAGCAGTTAGCACTGCCATACGAGCGCTTGATAGTGCCATTGCGGCAGCCCATCTCTTAACAGAGGTACAAGAAAAAGCTTTAAAGCAATTTTTAGAAGACCATTTCTTTACAATTTTGACAAATGATGGCGTCTGTGCTCGCATGCGCAAAGATGTGTTTGACCGAGATGTTCTTTTAGGAAGAGAGAGGGGCATTGAAGCACGCTTAGCTCCCGACATTGTTCAAAAAAGAGCTGAAAAAGAAAGGGTAATGAAGGAACATCGAGAAGGCGGTGATGAGCGTGCACTGCAGATGAGGCGAGCTGCTTTGAGTGTTGCCTGTTATGCTGTACGTGATGCTGAGGTTTGTTTCTCAAAAAAACTTGGTGTTCCGCTCAAACAGATTGGATCGGGAGGCTCTGGGGGAGCGTGTACAGGACATGCTTTAAGCCGGAAGAAAGTGACTGTAGTCAAGCCAGGTGATGAGGGGCCTTATGGGGTGAATACGCCTTCTTGGATGAGTTGGATTAAACAATTTTTCCTCTCTGCTAGAAAGTGTCTTTTGTGGCAGTCAGAACCTAGAGCAGAAGAGGGGTCAAGTCGTCTTGCGGAAGTTTTTGAATTTGCGAACACGCCTCACACGCGGACAGAAGAGATCTCTGCAAGAACGTTTCATAGATTAAGTCGTAAAGAGTGCTCTCAACAAATTTTTATCGATTTAGGAAGAAAGGATGATGGCACACCAAGGGTAAAAACACTGGGTGAGTATTTAGGTGTTTCAGGTCAGTGGAACTCTATTCCCCGTGTTCTTCGCTGCTGTATGGCTGATAACCTATCTCGTCGAAGTGGCGGCTCCCCAAGAGCCAACTACCCTTATAGCAACTCTTGGTGGAAGAGAGTCGCGCGCTTTCTCTTTGAAAAGTTGAGCTGTGAACAAAAACCTCTTCCTCAAGTTGATGAGTATCTTTTTATCATGGCGGGATTGATGAAGTATTTGACGGGTGATATCGACACTCACTTCGATAATATGCTCATAGCTACCCTGCCAGATGAGCCGTTTGTAGAGGGCTCTTTCCTTGATAAATATTTTAAAGGTGAGGCAAGCGAAGCAGAGATAGAAGGGTTTATCCATCGTGGGGGAGATATGGACCATCTGCTTTGTCACCTTTTTGAATCAAGGGTGCTTCCAAGTGGAGAGCGCATTGCTATGATCAACCATGACGGAGGAGCTGCTTTTCCTCATTCTCATCCGACCTCTTGGGGTATTGATTCTTATCTATCTGGACGTCATCGATTTCTATTTGAAACACATCCGATTTTTGAAAAACCCTTTCCACAAGAAGTGCGGCAGAAAATGGAGGGGAAAGATCAGGTAGAGGTTGAATTTTTAATGGAAAATGCTCTGCGCGAACTAATTGGCGTCATTGGAATTGATGCGCGCGTCTATCGAGAATTCCGCAAAAATCCAGCAAATCGCCTTCTTTTTAAGAAGTATATCTTCCTTGGAAAGAGCAACGATCTTGAAGAGCTAACACGTCGCCTTCTACAAGAGAAAATGGGAGACTATACCCTTTCCGCCTCCCACTATATTTACTATGATAAGCAGTTTAGGGGAGATCTTAAGCGCATCCGTGGCATGACATGTGTCGCTGCGGACCAATACCGTTTTTTAATCCATCATCTTGCAACTAAACAAGATGAGCCTATGCGAAATCTTTTTATGCATATTGATCAAAATGACTTTAATCATAAAGAGCTTGAAGGCTCGCAGCGTGTTATGGCATTTGATCAGTTGATAAAGGATCTAGCAGAAGCTCAACCTCCTGCGCTTGAGGTTATTTCAGAAGATTGCAACTATGACTACTTAAGAAAGCATGTTCCAACTCTTGCTATAAGAGATTTTATTCGATGAATAGACATGCACGGGGACTTTTAATTGGGCCAGATGAGAGTTTGGCTGCATTTGATGCCCGCTCTTCTCTTCCCTCTATTTCCAAATTTCCTGAAAAACTTAAAAGACAGTTTGGGATTTCTCCCGATTGGGTCGCTATTACTTATCAAAATCAAGGCTTGCGTTTTTGGGAAGGGGGATGTAGTTGGATTAGCCTAAAAACGGCGGTTCGAGATGGCAAAGTGATTCAAGATTTTGAGCCAGAATTGCTTAAGACATTGGACGCACATTCCCAAATGGTGAAGGGGTCCAATGTCTTAAGCGATTCTGGCTCAAAAGATTGCGTCAACTTGCCGTCTCCAACTGCCGTTTTTAGGATTAACCATTCAGAGGTCATGATTCAGCTTCGTCGCTCCTTCAAAGAGCGTTCATCTATTTGGGGGCTCTATTCGAAGGAGGAGCTTTTAGCTCACGAAGCGGTTCATGCAGCACGTGTTGCTTTTGATGAGCCAGTTTTTGAAGAGGTGCTTGCCTATCAAACATCTAAATCGGCTTGGCGTCGCTATTTTGGCCCATTTTTTCGCTCTCCAAAAGAAGGTCTAGTTTTTGTTGCCTCAACAGCGCTGCTCTTTTT
>CAMAUB010000091.1 GCA_945861315.1 Chlamydia trachomatis | reverse complement strand
AAATGACGCTAGATCTCTTTGGATTTGACCCAAAGCGTGTCTGGATCTCTATCTTCCATGAAGATGATGAGTCGTTTGAGCTTTGGAAAAAACATGTTCCAGAGAAGAAAATTGTCCGAATGGGGGAGAAAGACAACTTCTGGGCAATGGGTGATGTAGGTCCTTGTGGTCCCTGCTCTGAGCTCTACTACGATAAAGGTGAAAAGTATGGGTCAGCACGCTCTCCTGCCGAAGACATTGATGGTACGCGTTATCTCGAATTTTGGAATCTAGTCTTCATGCAATACAATCGTGATCAATCTGGTAGGCTCAACCCCCTTAAGAAGACAGGTGTTGATACGGGTGCAGGACTAGAGCGCGTTGTCTCTTTAAATATGGGTGTTGATTCTCTTTTTGAAACGGATGTACTGCGTTCTCTAATTAGGACACTTGAGCAACTGACAAATCGCCCCTATCTAAAGGAGCCAGCATTCCATGTAGTGGCCGACCATTTACGCACACTCTCATTTGCCATTGCAGATGGGGTACAACCTAGTAATATTGAACGAGGTTATGTGCTTCGAAAAGTATTGCGCCGTGCAGTGCGCTATGGAAGACAACTTGGACTTGAAAAGCCCTTTTTAGCTGATATGTTTCCAACACTTTTAGACGCAATGGGTCATGATTTCCCTGAGTTGAAAGCTGCTGATCGTCGCATTTGCGAAATTTTGACGCTGGAAGAAGAAGCTTTTCTACGCACATTACAACGTGGTGGCACTATCTTAAATCAGGTGATCGAAAGCTCTGTTGGACAAATCCGCGGTGAAGATGCTTTCAAATTAAAAGATACGTATGGCCTTCCCCTTGAAGAGATTATACTGCTTGCAAAAGACTCCAACTTAAGTGTTGATATCAATCGATTTGAAGACTTGGAACATGAGGCAAAACAGCG
Organism: Chlamydia trachomatis; assembly: GCA_945861315.1. GTDB lineage: Bacteria > Chlamydiota > Chlamydiia > Chlamydiales > JAAKFR01 > JAJACK01. The sequence continues at coordinate 4,931 of CAMAUB010000091.1, read as the reverse complement.
TTCTCGCGGTGCACGAAAATTGACCGAACAAATTGCAGAGGAGTCTGTCTATGACAGCTATCTTGCTACCCATGGTGAGTGCGCTTTTTTAGGTTATCAGCAATTGACAGCTGAGGTGGTTGTGCTTGGAATCATGAGAGAGGGGAAAAGTGTCACCTCGCTTGAGGAGGGTGAGGAAGGAGTTATTCTTCTTGACCAAACACCCTTTTATGCTGAGATGGGGGGGCAAGTTGGAGATCAAGGTTCACTCCAATCAAAAGAAGTGCTTTTTGAGGTGATCGACTGCACAACACCTTATGCAGATGTTGTTGCCCACCACGGTGTGCTCAAATCTGGAGAGATAAAGGTGGGAGATCAAATCTGCGCAACAGTAGATGCATCTCGCAGACAAAAGATCGCAAATAATCACACAGCAACGCATCTACTGCACTGGGCTTTAACCCAGGTTCTTGGCAGACACATCAAACAAGCTGGATCAGTTGTAGAACCAACGCATCTTCGTTTTGATTTCAACCACCATAAGTCACTTTTACCTGATGAAATTCGGGAGATTGAACGGCTTATTAATGAGAAAATTCGAGAGAATGTGCCAGTCCACTCTTATGAGGTGACCTATGCTGAGGCACAGAAAAACAAAGATATCCACCAAATTTTTGGTGAGAAATATGGCTCTATCGTACGTGTGATTGATATTGACTACTCCAAAGAGCTATGTGGAGGAACACACACCAAAGCTGTTGGAACTATTGGCTACTTTCGTATTTGCAAAGAAGGAAGTATTGCCGCGGGTATTAGACGCATTGAAGCCTTGACTGGATCTGAGGCAGAGACATTTGTTGAAGAAGAGGAGAAGCTCATTGAACAGATTATTTCTACCTTGAAGGTGCAACCAACACAACTTAAAGAGCGCCTTGATGCTCTACTTGAAGAGAACAAATCTCTTTCAAACAAGCTTGAGCATTTGCGCAAAAATCAACTTGGTTCACTTGTTGATGATCTAATTGGCAAGGTTGAGTCAATTGGTCCAATACCCTACCTTAGTGCCTCTTTGCAACTGCCTGCTCAAGAATTAAAAGAGCTTGCTGATCTTTTAATGGAGAAGCTAAAGCGGGGTGTTCTTCTCCTTCTTTCGGCTCATGATGGAAAATGTCATATGGTAGCACGTGTCTCTTCTGATCTAAAGATTAGCGCTGGAGCTTTGATCAAAGAAATTGCTCCAATTGTTGGAGGAAAAGGAGGAGGCCGTCCAGATTTTGCTCAAGGAGGAGGAACTAAACCCGACCAAATTAAGGAAGCTCTTAGGCTCGCTCATTCATGGATCACATCGAACGCTTCCTAAAAAACCCACAAATAGAACGCTTTTCGAAGTTGATTGAAGAGGGAGAAACTCTTCTTGTCGAAGGACTTTGGGATTGTCCAAAAGCTCTTCTAGCAGTTATTGCCTCACACGTAACAGGGCAACATGTCGTCATTTTCACAAGCTCCGAAAAGTTGATGAGTGACTTCCCTTATTTTGGATTTAAGCCGCTTGAGTTTCCAGCATGGGAGACACTCCCCTCAGAGGAAATTCCCCCAAGTCCTGATATTGTAGGTGAGCGCTACCGTGTTTTGCAAACTATCCAAGAAATCAATCAGCCTCAAATTATCTGCACCTCTTTGCAGGCAGCTCTTCAAAAGGTGTTACCACCGGAAAAACTACGCCCTCTTTATCTTGAGATCAAGATGGGTGATTCCTTGCCTTTCTCAGACTTGCCAGATCATTTTGCGCAAATGGGCTATCATCGAAAGGCGGTTGCTTCTGATAAGGGAGAGTTTGCAGTGCGCGGTGGAATCATTGACATCTACCCAGTCTCTATGGCTGACCCTTGTCGAATTGAATTTTTTGAAAATGAAATCATCTCCATTCGAAAGTATGACCCAGTTGCTCAAACATCTGTTGGCAAAATTGACTCTGTAATGCTCACGCCGGGTGAAGAGTATGAGATGCTTAATAAGTCAGAAAACCTAGCCACACTCTTTGACTATCTTGGGACACACACACTGGTTATCTTTGATGACCTTGCAGCGCTTGAAGATAAATATGTCACTTTAAAAAACATGTTGAAAAAACAAGTGCGCACATTTCTCCCTTTTGAAGAGATGCTTAAGCGGCTTGAAAATCATCAAAAACTTTACTTCACAGAAGACTCAATTGAAAATCTATCGGAAATTTCAATCCAAAAGGATGTCATTAACTTCGATGTCTTTGGCCATAAACTTAGTGCAAAGCGGTGGCGTCCCCCTTTTCTTCCGCTACTCCCCTCTTTATGCCCTCCAGATCAAGATATTGAGGGGATGTCAGTTGATGATCTGCTCAACGTCATTCGTGAAAGTGGGACACCTACAACTTTTGTATGTGCCACCAAGTCTGAGGAAGAAAAAGTCAATTCTACAACTTGTTTGGGTCTAGAATCGCACCAAGGCTATCTTAGTTCCGGCTTCTATCTTCCTGAACCACCTTATGCACTTGTCCCTATGACAGAGCTTACTAAACGCTACCAAGTGAGACGGCAAAAGCAGCGCAGTCACTACCACAGCCTACCTGTAGAAATGCTCGCTTTAACACCTGGAGAGTCAGTTGTTCATATGAACAATGGAATTGGACGCTACCTTGGAATTGAAAAACGGCCAAACCACCTCGGCCAAGAGACAGAGTATATGCTTTTGCAATATGCAGAGGGAGCTAAACTCTATGTTCCAATGGAACAGGCAAACCTTATTTCCAAATACATAGGTGCGTCTGAAACAGGACCTGAACTTCATACACTTGGAAGCAATAAATGGCAACGCACTCGTCTGAAAAGTGAACAAGCCATTCTCGGTTATGCACAAGATCTTCTTGATTTACAAGCTGCCAGAATCCTCCAGGGAGGATTTGCTTACCCCCCTGATAGTGATCTAGTTCTGCAGTTTGCTAAAGAATTTCCCTATGAAGAAACAGCTGACCAACTCCTCGCAATTGAAAGTGTAACAAAAGATTTACAATCAAATCTCTCAATGGACAGGCTTATTTGTGGAGATGTTGGCTATGGAAAGACAGAAGTTGCAATGCGCGCTGCTTTTAAAACAGTTGTCGACGGCGGGAAACAAGTTGCTCTACTCGTTCCAACAACAGTGCTTGCCATGCAACACTACGACTCATTTAGAGCACGTATGGCTAACTTTCCTGTTAATATTGGCATCCTCTCTCGCTTTCAAAAACCAAAAGAAATTAAGCAGACACTGCAGCAAGTTGCAAATGGTGAAATTGATATCCTAATTGGCACCCATCGTATTGTAAGTGAGGATGTTTTATTTAAAGATTTAGGAGTCATGATCATAGATGAAGAACAACGTTTTGGAGTGCGCGTCAAAGAGCATCTGAAAAAGATGAAAAAAGAGGTCGACTGTCTCACCTTATCAGCAACACCTATTCCACGTACGCTTTACATGTCTCTTGTTGGGGCGCGCAGCCTCTCTGTGATCAATACACCTCCTGAAGACCGCCTCCCCATTCAATCTATAGTTTGTCAACGAACCGATGAAGTGATGAAAAATGCACTGATGCGCGAGCTTGCACGTGATGGACAGGCGTATGTGATTCATAATCGAGTAGAGACAATCTACAGACTAGCCGAAAAAATCCGTGAACTTGTCCCCTCAGCAAAAATCGTGGTTGCTCATGGTCAGATGGGTCCAGGAGAGCTTGACTTAGTCTTTCACGCCTTTAAGTCTGGAGAAGCGGATATTTTAGTTGCAACCTCCATCGTTGAAAATGGGATCGATATTCCAAATGCAAATACAATCTTGATCGACCGCTCTGATATGTTTGGACTCTCCGATCTTTATCAAATGCGTGGGCGCGTTGGTCGTTGGAATCGCAAAGCTTACTGCTATTTCATGGTCACAAACCCTGAAACACTACAAGATCTAGCACGTAAGAGATTAGCAGCACTAGCCTCTTCATCAGGACAAGGAGGTGGCATGAAGATTGCCCTGCACGACCTTGAAATTCGAGGTGCTGGCAATATTTTGGGAACAGAACAGTCAGGACATGTACAAGCCATTGGATTTCAATTTTACTGCCGCCTGCTTAAAAAAGCGGTTAATGCACTGCAGAAAAAGCAAGCTCCCCTTCTTTATACAGAGACAAAGATCGAATTCCCCTTTGATGCACGCCTTCCAGAGTACTATGTCAATGATGTCTCTTTGCGAATGGAAGTCTATCAACGACTAGGAGATGCAGATAGTAATGAAGAAGTTGATGAGTTGATTAAAGAGATTGCCGATCGCTTTGGCCCCCTTCCTGCAGAGGTTATTTGGCTCCAAATTTTTTCACGTATCCGTGTTTTTGCACAGCAACACGCTTTCACACTTCTCAAGTTAACTAAAGCCGTTTTACATGCAGAGCAGACGCATGGAAAAGAGAAGAAGATTGTTAGGAAAATGCTCTTCAAGCTTCCAAAGAACCCAGAGGAAATTGACCTTGCTGTTGTAGAGACACTGAAAGCAAACTTTTATCTTAGTGGCTGTGGATGAGCACAATATAGTCGATTAAATTTAGATTGATATTTTATGGTTACGCCAAAGCCCCGCGGTTTAATAGACTTCTTTCGAAACTTGCTTTGGTTGAAAAAATTGATGATTTTTGAGCAGATTTTGATGCAAATTTTGAGAGCATATGTTAACATATGGTCGAAAAATTTGCGGCGAAATATGCCAAAAATGGCAATTTTATTACCAAATGGAGTTTCGAAAGAAGTCTATTAACCTGAGTTTTGGGTTTATCCCGTAGATATTCAGAGGAGATTTCTCGAAAATTTTTGGGATTTTTTCCGAAGGGAAGGGTCTTGTACCCTTTTCGAGGCAAAAAGCGCAAAAAGATCGAGAAAGATCCCTGAAGATCTGCGAGA
>CAMAUB010000090.1 GCA_945861315.1 Chlamydia trachomatis | reverse complement strand
CAAGCGCTTATTATTGTTCCAACGCGTGAGCTTGCTCTTCAATATGCGACTGAAGCGCAGAAAATTGGAAGAATAAAAGGAGTACGTGCCTTTGCACTTTTTGGAGGGGAAGACATGGCTATGCAGCGCGCTAAATTAAATAATGGTGTGCATGTACTTGTTGCAACTCCGGGACGCCTTATCGATTTTGTTTATCGACAAGTAATAGACTTATCTCACGTTTCAACCTTGATCCTTGATGAAGCTGATCAAATGTTATCGCTTGGCTTCTATGAAGATCTAGATTTTATCATGAACTGCCTTGTGCAAAAGCACCAAATACTTCTATTTTCTGCAACCATGCCAGCTGCAATTAAGAAAATTGCACAAGGACACATGAATAATCCTGAAGAGGTGATGCTGATAGGTAACAAACCAGCGCCCACAAAACTCTCTTTAGAGTTTGTCTACTGCAAAAATCCACATGCGAAAAAAGAGCAGCTTCTTGATCTTTTACACAACATCAAATGTGATCAATGTCTGATTTTTGGTAATGCGAGGCACGAAGTGGAAAAACTCTACTATCAACTCAAACCCCACTTTCACCCCATTGACTACCTTCACGGAGGGCTCTCACAGCCGACGCGTACCTCAATCATTGGAAAATTTGCACGCGGGAAAACAAAGTACCTAGTTGCTTCTGACGTGGCTTCTCGTGGCCTTGACTTTTCGCAAGTTAGTCATGTCATTAATCTCCACTTTCCCTTAGATCAAGAGACCTACCTGCATCGAGCAGGGCGCACTGGGCGCCTCGGCGAATCTGGTATTTGCATCACTCTTGTGACAAAACGGGAGTTGCCCAGAATGGAGAAAATGCTGAAGACATTAAGCCGAGAGCCCCGCTGGATTGGAAATGCTCCTTAGCTAATGATTTTTTTAATTGATTGTAGGATTGAGTCAAGTCGTGCATCACATTTTTTGATCCCTTCATCAAGGTGAGAGTGGTGAGGGTCATGGACGCCACAGTAGAGTTTTATTTTGGGTTCTGTCCCGGAAGGGCGCACAATGATTTTGGTTCCATCTTCAAGCCAAAGGCGCACCACGTTTGATTTAGGGAGAATAATAGCCTCTTTTTTGCCAGACTTAAGATGGGTTGCCAGGTGGGATTGATAGTCTTCAAGGGTTATGACTTTTACCCCATCGATGGTTTTTGGCGGAGATTCTCGCAGTTTACACATCATATTTGTAATGTGGTCGGCCCCCTCTTTGCCTTCAAAAGTAAGGGAGAGGAGTTTCTCCCTGAAGATGCCATAGGTTTGGTAAATTTCGTAGAGAAGGTCTACAAGCGTTTTGTTTTGAAGCTTCATCTGCAGGGCCATTTCTGCAACAAGAGTTGCAGAAACAACGGCATCTTTATCACGTGCATGTGTTCCCAGTAAGTAACCATACGACTCTTCTCCACCAAAGAGGAAGTGATGCATGTGATCTTCTTCCCACTGAGTGATTTTTTCGCCAATATATTTGAAACCGGTGAGCACATCAAGACAGCTGGCTTGATTTTTTTCGGCAATCACTTTCATGAGCTCTGAGGTAACAATTGTTTTGACAAACATCGCTTTTGGAGGCATTTGATGCGTTGCTTTGAGTGAGCGGCAGATATGCTCTGTCGCCATGCAGGCGATTTCATTTCCGTTGAAGAGCTGCGGCGCTCCCTTGTGCATGCAGACAACGCCGATTCTATCTGTGTCAGGATCGGTACCAATGAGGATATCACCCTTTACTTTTTGAAGAGTTGCAATGCCGATTTTAAGCGCTGCTTCTTCTTCTGGGTTAGGAGATGTAACGGTTGGAAAGTTGCCATCTGGTTTTTCTTGTTCTTTGACAAGTGTGACATGCGAAAATCCCCAACTGGCAAGAGCGTGGGGAACAATCGTGATGCCGGCTCCATGAAGAGGCGTGTAGACAACATGAAGCGCTCCTCCTTTTGAGTGATTGTCACCAGGATGGAGCTGAAGTGAATGGATCGCCTTGAGGTAGGCTGCGTCAACTTCTCCATCGATCTCTTCAATCAGTGCAGAGGTCATAAGACCCTCTTTCACTTCTTTAACTTTACCTACTTCAGCAATAATTCCTTTGTCATGGGGAGGAAGAACCTGTCCACCATAATCCCAATACACTTTATATCCATTGTATTTAGGAGGATTGTGCGAAGCAGTAATCATGATACCAGCAGTACATTTTTTATAGCGCACTCCAAAGGAGACAAGGGGAACTGGGCGAAGCTCTTTATAGAGGTAGACTTTGATGTTATTAGCAGCAAGCACTTTGGCCGCTTCTTCTGCAAATTCGCGCGAGTGGTTGCGACAATCGTAGCCAATGAGCACAGATCCTTTTTTTGTTTGGCTATTGATGTAAGTGGCAAGGCCCTGTGTGGCTGCACGCACTGTATATGGGTTGAGACGATTGGTTCCAACACCCATGACACCACGCAGTCCGCCTGTGCCAAACTCAAGTTGTTGATAAAAAGCATTGATTAATTCTTGTGGCTCATCTTTCTCTAAACGGCGCACTTCCTTTTTAGAGGCTTCATCAAAAGTTCCATTTAGCCAGCTGTCGACATTTGCTCTCGTTGTTTTGTCCATATTATCTCACCTTACGCATTTTTTTCTCTTCACAGAGCGGCTGCAAAGGCCAATCTGCTTCAGAGTGCTCCTCGACCAACTTTATATACACAAACAACTCAAATTCAATTCTTTAGGTTATTTGGGTATAAAGTTGCTCTTCGTCCCACTCTTCGCATTTTGACCCCCTCGCTCACTCTGTGAAGGAAAAAAATGCGTAAGGTGAGATATTGAGAGTTAACCACTCTTTTTAATTTGAATCAACGATTCGATATACTCAGCAGGGATAAGGGGAGCATCATCAGAAATGCCTTCACAGTTACGCTTCTCATTTTCCCAAGCCTCTTTTGATTTTACAACATGAGGCCAAAATGGATAAGTGCGACATTGGCGAGGACGCGCTCCATAGACTTGGCATTTTTTATCTTTGAGAAAGACGCAATCATAGTCGCGGCGCGTTTCAAGCAGAGAGAAGCGATCACCCACTTGACGCACATATTTTTGAGAAAATAGTTCGATTGAAAGATTGAGAAAATCGGCCATCTCTTTGATATCCTCTTCAGTAAGCCATACATAGCCTGGAGCTCCTGTACAACACTTACCACACTTAGTACAACCAAAGCGCAGTCCATCCTTATACCAAGGTTTAGGGCTCGTCAAGGAATAACCTCCCAATCCAAAACTGCGCGAAAGCTCCCCCGATCGCACAACTCCGGGGCTTTGGCGCGGTTTTGGATGCGGAAGTTATTCTTGGGCGGGCCCTTACTCATCATTTCTCCTACGGAGGATATCACGAACGCCGGCAACGCCAAATAGAATCAGGAAAATAACGCAGATGATAAAAATAGCAACCGCTTCTTTGTCAATCGTAGCGATAAACTGTGGGGTGTTTTGATGCATCCAGATACCTTGAGGTGAAAACAAGAATAAGATAGCACGCCTCATTCCCATTGTAAAGTTCTTCAGCTACATAGGTCGTCGCTCCACTCTTATAGGAGATAAAAACAGCGCATTCATCTTCATTCATGCTCATTTGAGTTCCAATGAACACGCGAGCTAAGCGCAGCGGCTTTTTTCCAGTCAATTCGTACGCAATTTCAGCAAGCTGTGTGCGTTTGATGAGAGAGAGTAAGCGTTTGTCTGTTGGCTTGATATCCCCTTCAAATGGAGCGATAAGCGTGGGGTTGAGAAGTTCTTCAAAAGTAATCAGAAGATTTTTTTGAAAAAAGGTTCGATGCTGGGGAGAAACGGCAAATCGCATGCCAAAATATGATATCAATCAATGGGGAAACTAGCAAGGAATAGAGCTCTTCTGAAACTTCATTTGGTGATAAAATTGCCATTTTTGGCATATTTTGCTGCAAATTTATCGACCATATGTTTACATATACCCAAACAACTTGAAAAGTCGGATTTGGGCTGACGTGAAAGCTCCCGCGATTGAACGATCGTAAACGACCCAATATTAGAAATATGGGGTTGTTTACGATCGTTCAAGCCCGGGGCTTTGACGCAGCCGAAATTCCGACTTTTCAAGTTGTTTGGGTATAGACATCAATCAGGTGAAGGCAAAAATGAAAAAGCAAATGAAATGGTTAGCTCCCCCACTGCTACTTGCTCTTGTGGCTCCTTTTACTCCACATCTAGATCTTGCTGTTGCCTCCTATTTCTATGATGGGAAGGCCTTTTCTGAGCACCCCTACTTCACATTTCTCTTTAAATTCGGGGAGATGTTTGGCTTTTTTTTTGGTGCAGTAACACTTCTCTTCTATCTACTTTCCTGGATCTCGAAAAAACACCGCCACTTCAGGCAAGGCTCTTTGCTTATTGGACTAACACTTTTTATGGGAGCTGGCGTCATTACAAATGCTATTTTAAAGGAATATTGGGGACGCCCTCGCCCAAAACAATTGGTGGAGTTTGGGGGGACGTTGAACTATCGAGCTTTTTGGCAGCCAAATTTTGAGGCGAACCGCGAGCCGCAAAAGTCTTTTCCAAGTGGACATGTCGCTATGGGCTTTTTTTATCTCTCACTTATTGTTGTTGGACACCGCTACAATAATAAGATGCTCTACTATATGGGAGTTGCCCTCACTCTTTTCTGGGGCGTGGGCCTTATGGTTGCGCGTGTAGCTCAAGGAGGGCATTTCGTTTCAGACGTTTTAATCTCACCTATTATCATGTGGCTGACAGTATTAGTGATAGCTCGATTTACATTGGTGGAGCAAAAGGAGACGAACCCTTCTTTAGAGTTGAATGACAGATCTGCTGAATCTGATTCTTCTGAAAAGGTTTCAAAATAAAATCTTCATTTTTCATGCTCTTTTCTTTTTTTTGTACCATTAAGACAACGCGCACTCCACTCATTGCCCACTCATCTTTATTATCGCCGAAAAGTGCGTGATCAACAAAGACGAGTTGAGGATGCTCTTTGTGCATAATCGCAAGCCCAACACTCTTATCTTTAGCAAAAAAGAGCTCTCCTCCTTGATCGACAATGGGGTGAAGAATTTCTTCTAGCTGATCTTGTTTAACTTGATTTTGTTCAACAATCAATATTTTGTTGCGCATATGACATCTCCTTGTTATACCCGCATATTATGCTAGGGCTTACCAAGCGTCAAACAGAGATTGCAGACTTCATTGAAAGCTTCCAAACAAGTCGTGGAATTTCACCCACTTACCGGGAGATCAAGCAACATTTTAATTTCTCCTCTCTTGGAACAGTTTATAGCCAGATCAAAAGATTGAAGCAAAAAGGAGTTCTTCAAGGAGAGGGAGCGCGCGCTCTCACACTTGTAACAGCGCCAAGTCGTGAGAGGGAGCTTCCACTTGTTGGGAAACTCGCTCATGGAATGCCTCTTCAAACATCGACTCAAATCACTCATCTCTTAATCCCCCTTTATCTTATTCCCGAGGGAGAATGCTATCTTATTCGTGTCGAAGGAAATGGACTTTTTGAAGAGCTGATTATGGAGGGTGATATTCTACTTATTGAGCCACGCGATTCTTTTGAAGAGGGAGAACTTGTTCTAGCTTTGGTTGATGAGATGACAACACTGATCAAAAAAGCTTACTCTGATCCACCCTATATTCGCTTTGAGTCTGTGAACGCTCAGGTGCAGTCGATTATACTTCGAGAGGACCATGTCCAAATTCAGGGCATAGTATCTAGCTTACTTAGAAACTATTTTTCTTCTTGAGGCAACTCTGGCTCTATTTGAACATTGATATAGTCGATTAAATTTAGATTGATATTTTATGGTTGCGCCAAAGC
>CAMAUB010000089.1 GCA_945861315.1 Chlamydia trachomatis | reverse complement strand
AATTGCCCTTATGCTCGATGAGAATCATAGCGACTATCTTGAGCAACAGAAAAAAACTCTTTGCGCAGTTGACGCTTTTAACCAACTAAGAGCGTGGCTGATCAGCTCACTTATGCAAGTTCTAGGTCATGTAGAGATTGTCACCACTCTGCTTGCACTGCTCAGCAAAAAACGTCCTGACAAAAAAAACCTTAAAGGAATTGATGAGCTGCTCTATCTGGATCTACTTGCTAAACACTTAGGGTTTGAGCACAGTAAAAACTGTCAAAATGCGACACAACGCTCAGCCGGGGCAAAAGCTGCTGATAAAGCGCAGGCTGTCTTTAGAAAAATCCAGAGTTCCCCTTTTCTGCCTGGAAGACATAACGATGATGAAATGAGCCTTTTTCAATCACTCTACAGCATCTACCTGCTTTGGGAAGAGCCTGAAGTGAATGCACTACTAAGTACTGGAAGCGATAAGAAATACAACGACTTCCTTCACAAAAATCCAGAAACCACTCGTTATACCAATTACAAGAAATAAAGTTCATAAAATTAGATCGTGCAGTAGATTTGATCAAGCATTTCGAAGCTCATATAGTCGATTAAATTTAGATTGATATTTTATGGTTGCGCCAAAGCCCCGCGGTTTAATGATCACAAGTCGGTTAATATTAGAAATATTGATCAACTTTGGATCATTAAACCCCGGGTGCTTTCGCGTAACCAGAGGGTATCAATCTAAATTTAATCGACTATATCATGAGCCTAATCGTATTAGAGCACCAAAAGGGAACTTCTTCCTCTGATCAACATCAAATAGCTTCTCAAGGTGCGGTGAGGTTTCAAGCGCCCATGTCTGTGGATGTGGATCTGACCGGTCCAACTCTTCGTTGAACCCATAGACTATATGATAAATTACCGTATCGCTCTCATCAAAAACTAAGGCTTGCGTATCGATAAAAAATTGATAATTATCGATAGAGTCCACCCTTATTAGAGCAAACTCAGCACTTCTATCTGTTAACTGAATTTTCACTGAAATACCGTTAGGCATCACGGTATAAGCACTAAATACACAAACTGGTCTCCTACAAGCGCTAGTTGCATCAGAAGTCTCTTTTATGCATGCCTCAAAATGTTTCTCACCATCAGGCTCAGCTTGAGTTGACTTTGGAAATCCTATGCAACGTGAGGCAATAGCAGTAATCAAACCTAAGCCAACAACACCTGTTACAACGGAGCATGTTGTTAGGCCTGCTGGGTTAACTGTAAAGGCCCCAAAGTGCATTGCTAAAGTAAGGCCTATCATAGCAACAGTGGCGATTGCAAGTGTTGAGATGAGTGAGTGATTAACACGCGCATTTTCTTGGCAAGGTTGATAATACTCTTTTCTTTCAGCACAAATGCGACTAGCTGTAGGTAACACCATAAAAAAAACCTGTGTTTAGGGCATAGTAATCTGGGTTTTGAGTTTATCCCGCAGATATTCAGATTCTAAGATTTCTTAAGCTTCCATCGTGCCGAGCAAATCCCCGTTGCAACGACCACTTTTGCAAGATCAACAATAATGAAAGGGTAGAAGCCCATGACAAGCGCTTGTTTAAAACCAATCAATGATCCAAGCCAAAGAACACCACAAAGCTGAATAACCAATGAGCCTACCAAAAATGTTAAGGCTGTAAGAGTGACATGACGCGCGGCTCCCCTCTCAAATAAAAGACCCACTAAAAATGTAGCTAAGACAAATCCGAGTAAATAGCCTGTTGTAGCACCACCTAATGCAGTAGAAAAAAAAGGGAGGCCAAATGAGCCACAACCAAGATAGATCAATGCTGCTATTGGCGCTTTTCTACTTCCTAAAAAAGCTCCCATAAGAAGGATAGCAAATGTCTGTAACGTAACGGGTACAGGAGTAAACCAAAGAGGAAAACGGCAAAGAGAACAGAGAACTAAAAAAAGGACTCCTCCAAAAATTATAAACGTTTGGTAAGCCACTTGTGAAAGCCACTTAGTAGATTTTGTTTCAATATGAGCATTCATTTTTATCTCCAGGGTAATCAAAAATTGTATGAGGAAGCACTCTTAAAATCAAGGAGCAATTAGATGAGAGACCTGAGTTTTGGGTTTATCCCACAGATATTCAGAGGAGCGGTTGGAACTTTCGCATCACGATTTTCGTGCCAACCCCCAGCTTAGAAGTGATCTCAAATTCATCCATCAGTGTTTTTGCAACAGGAAGTCCAAGTCCTGGCCCATTGTGGGTGGAGTAGCACTCTTTCATTGCCTTCTCAACCTCCTCAATTCCTGGTCCTTTATCCTCAATTACAATTTCAATCCCCCTCTTGAGCTCACGAACTGTTATCTTCCCCTTTTTCGCGTAGTGTGATGTATTATAAGCAACTTCCATGACAGCTGTTACAACACGCACTTCATTCAGGCTATCAAGATTGCAACGACGACACGCTTTTATCACCTCAGCTCTTACAAGGTCAAGCTCTTCACTATTTGTTAGTTTGAAAACACGTTTTTTCATCTTTTAGGGCCCGTAAAATAATAACATGGACGACTGGACTAGCGCGAAAGCTCCCGCGATTGAACGATCGAAATGGGGTTAGTATTGACTCATACTAACCCCATTTCGATCGTTCAATCCCGGGGCTTTGGCGCCGTCCAGTCGTCCATGTTATTGTTTTACGGGCCCTTAGGAGTAAATTTCTCAAAGGCTGTTTTTATATGACGCTGACTAATTTGGGTATAGCGATCTGTTGTTGCAATCGATGCATGCCCAAGCATCTCTTGAATCACACGCAACTCGGCTCCATTTTCAAGCAAGTGGGTTGCAAAGCTGTGGCGCAAGGTATGGGGAGAGATTCTCTTTTCAATACCCACTTTTTTCCCATACTGCTTGATCATTCTCCAAATCAAGACTCGATCAATTGGCTTCCCGCTCTTCGAAACAAAAAGCACCTCCCCCTCTTGATGAAAATGCAAAAGATAGTGATCAACAGCTTCAATTGCTTTGCGCCCAACTGGAACAATGCGCTCTTTCTCCCCTTTCCCCATTACTCTTAAGGCATCATCACCAAGATTGTTAAGCTTAAGAGTACAAAGCTCCGATACACGTAACCCACTTCCATAGAGCAATTCAATGATTGCAAGGTCCCTAGCTCCAATAAATGTTTCTCGGTCGGGGGCAGAAAGAAGACGCTCAACTTCTTCAATTGTCAAAACTTCTGGAATAAGCTGCCAAAGCTTTGGAGTCTCAACTAAGAGCTTTTGCTTCGAATCAATAATTCCCTCACGGATAAGAAAGCGGACAAAAACTCTACAAGCAATAATCATGCGCGCCATGCTCGAAGAGGCGTATCCCTTGCGGCGCATCTGGGATAGCTGTTGATAAAGAGTTTCTTCGGTGACCACACTTCCTGAAAATCTTTCAAGGTCGTGCTGATAAGCTATAAGGGTATTGTGTGAGAGCCCTTTTTCTGTACGTAGATAAGCAAGAAAATTAGGCAGGTGCTCAAGCATGAAATAGTTCTAGTAGTTCTTCTTTTGCTTGATCATTCACAGCTACGGATTTTACTTCAAAGGTTTCTCCAGAATTTGGCTCTTCAAAAAGCGTCATATGGCAGCGTATCAACATTTTTTTTCGCTCTAGATAAAGAGCTAACAGAAAAAGAAGCTCTGGGCTTTGCCCATTTTTATGCAAAGAGCAAAAGCGGGCATAAGCCTCTTCATCTGGCGTAAGCTTTTTCTCTTGCTTTAAGGGGATTTTGCCATGCCACGTAGGTCCTTGCTGCCCCAGCTTTTCAAAACATTTAGGGCAAAAATCGAAACGCTTCCACTCACCCCTCTCCCATTTAATAGTTGAGCTATAGCTAGAACCTGGTTCAAAAAGTTCCTCACCTTTGCAGCACAAACGGGACCTTGTTGGAATTTTAGACATGGCTATATTGTAACATATAGAATAAAAATAATTAAGAAGGAATTGCAAAACTCGCTTCAGAGCGCGAATTTGCGCCCAAATGGAGTTTTGCAATTCATTCCCTCTTGACTCAAATTTTTATTTTTGGGATGTCTATATCCTAATAACAAAGGAGTTTTTCATGCCCCAATCGGCTACAACCGTCAGTTTTCGACAATATCGAGCCAGCCACGTACTCAAAAATTTAGCATCACATCCGTATGATTTGACGATTAACGGAAATCTATCTCAAGAGCGCATCGAGCGCTACTGCTTAAGTGCTGGGGAATTTAAGCTGCTCTACGGGACTGAGAGAGTCAATGATGATGTTCTACAAGCGCTTAAGGAGCTTGCTCATGAAGCTCGCTTGATTGAAAAGATGCAGACGATGCAGCGCGGGGATGTGATCAATAAAATTGAAGGATGTGAGAGCGAAAACCGAATGGTGCTCCATACAGCAATGCGCGATTTTTTCATGCATCCAAATGAGGGGGCTAGTGCTAAAGCAGCCACAAAAGCTGCCAAAAAAGAGTGTGACAAACTTCAACAGTTCATGTCTAAAATTGATCATCAAGGTCGTTTTACTGACATTATTCAAATTGGCATTGGCGGATCAGACCTAGGACCTAGAGCACTTTTTGTTGCATTACAAGCATACAAAAAACCTGGGCGCAACGTTCATTTCATTTCTAACGTTGATCCCGATGACGCAACAAATGTACTAAAAGGTGTTGATCCTAAAAAAACCCTTGTGGTCACCGTTTCAAAATCGGGTGGAACCCTAGAGACTCTCACCAATGAAGAGTTTGTATCCAATCACTTCAAACGAGCAGGTTGCAAACCAGAAGAGCATTTCATTTCCGTCACTGGCGAGAAAAGTCCTATGGACAATCCAAGCCGCTACCTCGCTTCTTTCTATATATGGGATTTTATTGGTGGACGCTACTCCGCAACATCGATGGTTGGCGCTGTCATGCTCTCATTTGCACTTGGCTTTGATCAATACATGAATATTCTCAAAGGTGCACATGAGATGGACCGCATTGCACTTGACCATGACTTTGATCAAAACCTTCCACTTTTTGCTGCAATGCTAGGGATTTGGAATCGCAACTTTCTCCACCATCCAACAGTAGCCATTCTCCCCTATTCCCAAGCGCTTCTACGCTTTCCTGCCCACTTGCAGCAGTGCAACATGGAATCAAATGGAAAGCGAATTGACAAGCTTGGCAATCCAGTTGACTTTGACACCGGCCCCATTATTTGGGGAGAGCCAGGGACCAATGGACAACACTCTTTTTATCAGCTCATCCACCAAGGAACCAATGTTGTCCCAGTTGACTTCATAGGATTTAGAGAGAGCCAATATAAAGAAGACCTCAACATCAAGGGATCAACCTCCCAAGAAAAACTCCTCTCAAATCTTTTTGCACAATCACTAGCACTAGCTGGCGGGCAAAAAAGCGACAATCCAAACAAAGTCTTTCCAGGAAATAGACCGAACACAATTCTCCTTGGAAAAAGACTTGATCCCTTTACTCTTGGGTCGCTTCTTTCTTACTATGAAAATAAGATCGCCTTCCAAGGCTTTTGTTGGAATATCAATTCATTTGACCAAGAAGGAGTACAGCTTGGAAAAGTGCTTGCGAACAAAATTATAGATCAATTCAAAGCAAAGAAAGAGGGCAAAAAAACAGAAAAGTTTCCGCAAGCAGAAGCGATGATCGACCACCTAAACAGACTTTAGAGGGAATTGTAAAACGTCTGGCATAATGAACATAACAACAGATATCAACGCAAAGTCGCCAAGACGCCAAGACGCCAAGACGCCAAGAAAATTGAAAATGTATTATAGTCGATTAAGTCCGGAATGATATAGTCGATTAAATTTAGATTGATACCCTCTGGTTACGCGAAAGCACCCGGGGTTTAATGATCCCAAGTTGATCAATATTTCTAATATTAACCGACTTGTGATCATTAAACCGCGGGGCTTTGGCGCAACCATAAAAT
>CAMAUB010000088.1 GCA_945861315.1 Chlamydia trachomatis | reverse complement strand
CCTTGGCCGTTTCTACGTTTATGAAATGTCAAGATATTGTGGTTTTTTACCTACTTGGGAAACTCCATCTAATGGTCTATTTGAATGCATCGATCTCAGCTCCTACTGCGAAAAGCCAGACAGGCATGCATTTTTAGTAAAAGTAGATGCAGAGTTGGCTGGATTTGTATTGATCAACAAAGTGGGAAGCACGCCAGATGTAGATTGGAACATTGGGGAATTCTTTATTGTGTCCAAGTTTCAAGGGAAAGGCGTTGGACGCCATGTAGCGGAGCAAGTCTTTAACCAGTTTCCTGGTATATGGGAGACTTCTCAAATACCAGAAAATAAGGCAGCAATAAAGTTTTGGGACAAGATTGTCAGCCAATATTCGCATGGGCGATTTGAAAAAACCCTCAAGACAATCCAAAAACCCAAACCACATCCTATGATTGTTTTAAAATTTACTGCTAAAAACGATAATCCCAAGGACAGAACATAAATGGATCAAACAATAATGAAAGATACTGAGATTCAACAAATAAGGACGACCGAGCAGATCCAGTCTTGCTACACGGTGATGCGTCAACTCCGTCCTCATTTAACAGAAGAACAGGCTTTTATAGATCAGGTCCAACGTCAATTAGCCGAAGGATACAGATTGGCTTCTTGGCAAGAGGAAGGAGAAGTAAGGGCTTTAGTAGGTTTTCGATTCTTGGAGTTTTTAGCATGGGGCAAAGTGCTTTATATCGATGATTTAATTACAGATTCAAAAACAAGGAAGAATGGTCAGGGCGGAAAACTATTGAAATGGGTAATTGAACAGGCAAAAAAAGAAAACTGTGATCAAGTCCATCTAGATAGTGGTCCACAGCGTCACGATGCACACAGGCTATACTTGAATCACGGATTTAAAATTATTGGCCATCACTTCGCCCTAAACTTTAAAGAAACAGCCCACTAATTTATGAATCCACGATTGAAGAAATTTTTCTCATACTATAAGCCCTACTCGAATCTTTTCTATGCAGATATGGCATGCGCAGTGATTGCCTCGGCAGCAATGCTTGCTGTTCCATTATGTGTTCGATACATCACTACAAACTTGCTACAGGTTGGTTCAACGGATGCTCTCCATCAAATCTATATGATGGGCGGCATTATGCTTGGTTTGATTGCTGTGTATGCGGCATGCCATGCCTTTATTGACTATAAAGGACACGTTATGGGCGCATTGATGGAACGAGATATGCGAAGTGAGCTATTTGAGCATTATCAAAAACTTTCCTTCAAATTTTATGATGAACATAAAACAGGTCAGTTGATGACCAGAATCTCCAACGACACATTTGACTTGGCAGAACTATATCATCATGGCCCAGAAGATGTTATCCTCTCCTTTTTGAATTTCATCGGTGCATTTATCATCTTAATCAATATCAATGCCCAACTGGCTCTTATCGCTTTCATTTTTGTTCCTGTCATGGGAATTTATGGTTTTTATACAGCCAGAAAGATGTATGCTGCATTAAAGAAAAGCAGTGACAAAGTCGGAGATATCAATGCTCAAGTCGAGGATACTCTTGCTGGCATTAGAGTCGTCAAATCCTTCACCAATGAAGAAGTCGAAAAGAAAAAATTCGCCTGTGAAAATAATCGTTTCTTAGAGAGCAGGAGGAAAGGCTATAAGGCCGAAGCTTATTTTTATGATGGGTTGATCTCTTTTACTCAACTCATGACGATCTCCATTGTCATCTTTGGAGCAATAAGCATCGTTAAAGGATCTCTAGATCTGGCTGACTTACTCACATTTTTGCTCTACATTGTGATTTTAATTGAGCCTATTCAGCGACTAGGTAACTTCATTAGGCTGTACCAGCAAGGTGTGACTGGTTTCAATCGATTTATGGACGTATTAGAGGTTGAGCCAGACATTAAGGATGCAGCGGAAGCCACGGAACTTACAGATGTTCAAGGGAACATAGAATTTAAAAACGTTAGCTTTAAATATAGAGAAGGTTACGAGCACGTCCTAAAAAACATTTCTATAAATGTAAAAGCGGGAGAATATATCGCCTTAGTAGGTCCTTCAGGGGCTGGAAAAACAACATTGTGCTCTTTAATTCCAAGATTTTACGAAGTAAACGCTGGAGAAATATTAATTGATGGCAAGAACGTCAAAACCCTTAAGCTGGGATCTCTAAGGAAACATGTAGGTCTTGTCCAGCAGGATGTTTATCTATTTGCTGGAACAGCCTTAGACAATATTCGCTATGGCAATCTAGAAGCGACTGAAGATGAAGTTATCACAGCTGCAAAAAAGGCCAATGCTCACGATTTTATTATGTCGCTCCCCAATGGATATTCAACAGATATCGGACAGCGGGGCGTAAAGCTTTCAGGCGGCCAAAAGCAACGCTTGAGCATAGCTCGAGTTTTTCTTAAAAATCCTCCCATTATTATTTTTGATGAAGCCACAAGTTCACTAGACAATGAGAGCGAAAAAGCAGTGCAAGATTCGCTAGAAAAGCTAATCCACAATCGCACTACGATTGTCATTGCCCATCGACTTTCAACCATACGAAATGCAAAGAGAATCTTAGTTCTAACTGATAACGGGATTGAAGAACAAGGAACCCATAAGGAATTGCTCGGATTTAATGGTGTATACGCAAATTTATACAACATGCAATTAAGGATAGAAGATTCTCTATGAAGTCTGCTTATAGCCCTGAAACGCAACAACAACTTAAAGACAGCTTAGAGTTATTAAAAATGATTCTAGGGCCTGATCTTTTAGGAGTTTATCTTTATGGGTCAGCTCTTGTAGGCGGGCTACAAAAATACAGTGACATTGATTTGTTCGCTGTTACCAATCGTGCAACAACTTCAGAGGAAAAAGCTAAATTAATTGCTAGGCTTCTTCAAATCTCTGGCATTTACATGAAAAGCTCAAAAAGACCTCTTGAAATAACGCTCGTTGAGAAGAGAATGATTAATCCTTGGCAATATCCCCCTCATTTTGATTTCCAATATGGTGAGTACCTACGGGATTCATTTGAAAAGGGCATCATTGAGCCATGGGAAAACTATGAAATGCCTGATCTAGCGGTCCTTGTTACTCAAGTGTTATTAGGGAGCGAAACCCTGTGGGGATTAAAACCTAGCCAACTTTTGGTAGAAGTTCCCTATCATGATTTTATGAAAGCTATGCTTCATGATGTAAATAGACTTACCGCAGATCTTGAGCATGATACTCGAAATGTTTTACTTACTTTTGCCCGTATCTGGAGCACTTTGGGAACAGACACAATAAGATCTAAACCTGCTGCGGCAGATTGGGTGATTAATCACTTATCTGAAAGGCATCAACCTGTAATAAAACGTGCCAAATCCATTTGTATAGGCATAGAAGATGAGCATTGGGATGATATCAAAGTGCTCATAAAGCCTTGTGCAGATTTTATGGTGGATAAAATCAATGAGCGAATTCCATTGGTGGATTTTGATGATCCCAACAAGAGGATAAAGCTATATGAAGAATGAACCCTTCCGTTTAGAGCACTACACCACTATTCCTAAAGAGCATGAAGAAGTTCTCTATCATGGAATCAGCGAAGAAGCATTCCAAGCAAAAAGACTTTCTCCTATTCGTCCGTTTAGCATTTTTATTAAAGATTGCAAAGGACAAGTGCTTGGAGGCGCCTCTGGGACTCTATTTTATGGCTCTCTTTATATAGATTCGCTTTGGGTAGATAAAACTTTGCGCAATCAGGGATGGGGGACAAAGCTCATGCATGAGGCAGAAAACATGGGAAGGAAGCATAGAGCTTTATTTGTTACTCTCAACACCATGGACTGGGAAGCTCTTCCTTTCTATCAGAAGCTCGGGTATTCAATTGAATTCACAAGGGAAGGGTACGAAAAAGAATCGAAGATGTTTATGCTAAGGAAGAATTTATGAAAGCTACTGGTCCTGATCCAAAGTCTATTTACCCACTCAAAGAATATGCAAGCCTTGTTTTCCTAAAACATTTTGTCAAAGCTACCAACATTACTATTGGTGACTATACCTACTTCGATGATCGTCGAAATGGCCCCGAGAAATTTGAAGAATACAACGTTCTCTATAACTACGATTTTTCCAAAGTAAAGCTTGTTATCGGGAAGTTCTGCGCAATTGCAGCAGAGACACGATTTATTATGACAGGCGACCATAAGCTTGATGCAATCAGCACTTATCCTTTTCCTATTTTCGGCCATGGATGGGAAAATGCTTTCAATGTCTATGATCTGCCAGTTAAAGGCGATATTGTCGTGGGGAATGATGTTTGGTTTGGATATGATTCATTAGTTATGAACGGCGTTACCATAGGTAACGGAGCCATCATTGCTGCAAGAGCGGTAGTTGTCAAAGATGTGCCAGCATACTCTATTGTCGCAGGGAACCCTGCAAAAGTCATAAAGATGCGCTTTGATGATAAGACAATTGACCGTTTGCAAAAAATAGCCTGGTGGGATTGGGATATCGAAAAAATCAATAAACACTTGAAGTTGATCTGTAATCTTGATGTTGATCGTTTAGAAGAAGCAAGTCTGGAGAGATAGATGTTTGCCCAGAATGATTTTGATATAGATTTAGTACTTGCAAAACCTCTTATGGCTCATCTATCAACCGTTGTTAAAGGTGAACCCAGAGATTCTCCTGTATGGTTTGTCTGGGAAGAGTCCTACCTTTGGATCTTTGGAACAACAAAAGATAGCTTTATTAAAAGGCTTAAACATGAGCCTCGCTGCGCCGTTGGGATTGTGGACTTTAATTTAGAAAAAGGGGTTCTCAAACATGTAGGCATTCGTGGAGTCTCACAAATCGAAGCCGTTGACCAAAACCGTCTTGATCGATTTGTATCCAAATATTTGGGAAGGGATAGTAACGAATGGAACAGGTGGTTTGTAGAAAATGTCGTAGATCCATTGGATGCGATGATACAGATTACCCCGACATCGATTGTTGCAAAAGACGTTTCCTTTTTTAAAACAGGCCCAAATTTAGCAAGTTCAGATTTTTAGGGTGGAAAATCAAGGTAAGTCTCAATAGATCTTGATAATTCCAAGATAACATCTTCAAATTTAATTTGAGGCTTGCCCATAGCAGATAGGAAATTATTCCAACGTTGTTTAGTTTCCTTGTTATCATAAAACTCTGGTGTAAACGCTACGGGACGCTTAAAGGGGGTTTTACGATTTGCAAATACTTTTTGGATAGCAATACCTAGCTTTTCTGATTGCATCTCGTGGCTCTTTAAGATAGTCCATAAATCATAAAAATCCTTCATGCGAGTGTTGACGAGCGCAAGCTTTACCACCGACTCAAGTTTTTCTGCGATAACCGTTTCCAAGGTGTAACCCAATAAAGTTGGTTCTGACATACCTAAAAGAGTGGGGTATTTGATTTGCTGCGGTTTGGGAATGATGATGTCATTAAAGCCAATGTCTATGAGAACAGGCATTTTTGTTGTGAACAACTTTGCTGAAAAGCTACTGCTCACACCGTTATAATCTCCGCCCGTCTGTGTGTTGCGGAGAATGAGTTTTTGTGTGTCAAAAGCAATCCCATCTTCCTCACAGGCAATTTCTGAAACCTCTGTAATGATCTGATGTAAGTTATCAATTTGGTTGGAGGTTCTTGCAAGCAAATCTATATCCATCGTGGCTCTATGATCCAACGAATCCCAAACCTTCAGCATTAAGCCGCCCTTAAGGAAAAATTTCTTGGCATGAGGACTAACGCTTAGGCGGTACAGAAACCTTTCCATTGCATAATAGCGCAGTATTTCATCAAAGGGTCGATTTCTCTGGTCTGATAGATTCTTTAATCGCTGGCGTATTGATTCACCAAGATTCTTTTTTGGTTTTTCGATTGTATTACCCACTGACGATTGTCTCCATGATCGGTTTTAAAATCTTTTCGACACGAAATAATTTAGCATATTCAAAGAGTTTTTCGAG
>CAMAUB010000087.1 GCA_945861315.1 Chlamydia trachomatis | reverse complement strand
TAATATTGGGTCGTTTACGATCGTTCAATCGCGAGAGCTTTCACGCTGGCCGAAATTCTCATTTTGAGCTTGGATGAGTATATAGTCGAATAGGCTATTATAACTGGGAAGGTGGGCTTCTTTCTTTCCTTTGGCCGTGGCCCGTTATTTTTCTCTTTAAATGGTTGAATGCCGAAGAAGTAGGTTTAAAACTTCAACGGCCAGTCAAAGGAATTCTTTTCGGACTATTTTTCGGTTTTGTTTTAGGAGGATGGAATATTCTTGATGGGTATTTATTTACCGATCTTCCATCAAAAAATCTTATTGAATCGATAATTTTCCAACTATTCGTACCATCTTTTAGTGAAGAATTAGTCGTCCGCGGTGTTTTTTTGGCGATTCTTGATCGATATTTGGAAAAGAGATGGAGAGTAACAACATTCTCTTTTGGTTTGGGAATAGTTCTTGTTTCTCTCCTCTTTATTAGTGAACATCTTATCAGCTTTGATCGGACAACGGGACAACTCATTTGGACAGGAACTCTAGATTTGTTTGGCAACATTATCGTTGCAACAGTGGCTCTAGCCTACTTAAGATTGAAAACAAGAAGTATATGGCCAGGAGTCATTTGCCATAGCCTAATCAACACTATGCCTTTTATCGCTGCTTATTTCTTGTAATTGGTATAAAAATACAGGTTAAAGTTATGATATTTTCTTATTTTAAGAGAATTTTTCTCGCGTTATTGACAAATATCATGTTTTTTTAGGTATAGTCGATTAAATTTAGGTTGATACCCTCTGGTTACGCGAAAGCACCCGGGGTTTAATGATCCCAAGTTGATCAATATTTCTAATATTAACCGACTTGTGATCATTAAACCGCGGGGCTTTGGCGCAACCATAAAATATCAATCTAAATTTAATCGACTATAAACGGCGAGAACAGACCAAGACGTTTATGTTCACAAGTGCTCAACGCCTTTTCAAAGAATACGATTGTATTGGCATCGGAGATTACACTCCAAGCGGAGGAGGGATCACAACGCCAATGCGGCGAGCAATAAACAACAGATCTTTGATTGGGCGGTGGAAAAACACCCTCTCTTGGGTAGCTCGCAAATCAGGGAAGACCTGCTTGGTTATGTATGACCATGTTTGATCAAGTTTTGAAGAGCGGTAGCAAAACTTGATTACAAGCTATTTGCCCTTTATGCGTACATAGGCGTCTGCATATGGACATTTATATTTTTGGGTATGGGCTATTATATGGTTCACATATAGAAAATTAAGTTTTCATAGCAACGTAGATGTCAACTAGAGTGAAATTTTTTTATAAATTTCGTAGTCAAAGGTATAGCTGCTTTCAATAGATTTTATCTGGCCAAAGGCGGCTGAGCAAAAAGTTAGAAAAAATAAAATAAATCTCTTCACAGGGAAAGATGTTAGTATTTGCATGATAAACAGAAAAGCTTTAAAAAAAGTCATATGGAAATACGAGAGATCCAAAGCCGATTAATTGAGCATGAAATTGACGGTTGGCTTCTCTATGATAATCACGCTTCCAATCGTTTTGCTCGTGAGTTACTCAATATTCCACCTCATCTTGTGATCACACGTCGTTTTTTTTATTGGATTCCGGCGAAGGGTGAGCCTAGGAAGTTAGTGCATTTGATTGAGTCAGATAGTTTAAATTTTCTGCCAGGGGTGCAACAACTCTATCTTTCATGGGCACAGCTTGAACAGGAATTGAAGCTATTGCTAGGTGATGCCAAGCGCGTTGCTATGGAATATTCAAGTATGGGTGCCAACCCTTATATCTCTGTCGTTGATGCGGGGACAATAGAAATGGTACAGGCCCTTAATGTAGAAGTGGTCTCTTCAGATGATCTGCTGCAACATTTCACAAGTGTTTTAACTGAGAGTCAAATCGAGAGTCATCTACGTGCAGCCTCTGTTTTAGAGGAAACTATAGCGAATGTTTGGGAGATAATTGCGCAGCGCTTAAAAGAGGGGAAGCGCATCACGGAATATGATGTCCAAAACTTTATTGTAAGTGAATTTACAGCACAAAAGTGTATCACAGAAGATGGTCCAACCTGCGCTGTTAATGGAAATTCAGCATGTCCACATTACATGGCAACCAAGCAGTCAGCTTTGGAAATCCAAATCGGGGATTTTATTCTTATTGATTTATGGTGTAAGCTCGATGTTCCGCATAGCATCTACGCTGATATTACTCGTGTTGCGGTTGCAAGCTCTGAGCCAACACCTAGGCAACAGGAGATCTTTGAAGTTGTAAAAGAAGCACAGACAAAGGCATATGAATTTATCTTCGCCCGTTTTGCTGCTGGTGAAAAAGTGCGAGGTTATGAAGTCGATGATGTTTGTAGAAACTACATTGAAGAGAGGGGCTTTGGAGATAAATTTATCCATCGAACCGGGCACAATATTGACACAAATGTACATGGGGTTGGTGCGAATTTAGATAATCTTGAGACATCAGATCGGCGCAAGATCTTACCTTGCACCTGCTTTTCAATTGAACCTGGCATCTACCTATCAGGTGAATTTGGTGTGCGCTTAGAACATGATGTATTAGTTAGGGCTGATCGAACAGTACAGATCACGGGAGGAAAAGAGGAGAACATCTATTGTCTTCTTTAAAATGGATTCTCTTATTTCTCTCTCCATTGGCTTTTTTGGAAGGCTACCAAGGTCAGATATGCTATCATGCAGCTGGCTGGTGGGGTGGTGCAGACTATGTTTTGGCTTGGCGCAAAGAGCGTTTTTATCCTCCACTTGTTACAACAAGTCCAATTGGAACGGTCCAAGGAAATGCAGGTGTGCTTGGCCTATCTACAACATCGATTCTTTTTGGGGATGATACCATCGGCAATAGTCCGCAGTCAGGGCTAAGAGCTGATATTGGAATTTGGGCAACAAGAGTGCTTGGTTTTGGAGTAAGCGTTACAGGTCTTGGCACCGAAAAAAAAGGATTTACCCTCTCATCTAATAGCAGCGGAAGGCCAATTATTGCGCGTCCATTCTTCAATGTTTCAACATCATCTCAAGCGGCTGAATTAATTGCTTTTCCATCCGTGCAACTAAATGGGGCAATTGATATCGATACAGCCAATCGCATTTGGGGATTGGACCTTTACACTCGCTACCGTCGTTGCTGTTCAAGGCGCTTTGCGGCAGATTTTATTGGAGGCTTTACCTATCTTCAACTTATAGATAATTTAGATATAAGCACACAGACAACTTCGGCTGGTGTATTGACTGCGAGCAATGACCACTTTCATTGCCGCAACAATTACTATGCAGGGCTAGTTGGCATGGAAGCAGAGTGGTCAACTTGTCTTCTTCTTTTATCAATTCGAGCTAAAGTTGGACTTGGAAATGTTGTTTCTGTGACCGACATTGAAGGGCAGACCAATGCAGGCGGAACAATAACAGAGGGAGGGCTTCTTGCATTACCAACAAACATAGGTCCCCACTGCCGCCGAACATTTGAAGTTGTCCCTATGCTCAATGCACGCTTGCGCTTTCGAGCAAAAGGGCATCTCTTTTTTCAAGTTGGTTATGATTTAATCTACTGGCCAAAGGTCGCTTTAGCTGGGGAACAAATCGACTTTAACCTAAACATCACACAACAAGAGGGAGGCACTCTTATTGGAACCAGCGCTCCGAAATTTTATCTCCATAACAAAGATTTTTGGGCTCAAGGCATTGCTGCCGGTATTTACCTAGTCTATTAACCTGAGTTTTGGGATAAAATCAACTGGATTTTTATCGTGTTACTTTGGAAAATAGCCTGGAAAATCAGGAGATAAAATGTTATTAGCGCTTAAAGCTTTTTTTAAAGCATTCAAAGATCCAAAAGGTGCCAAATATTTCTTAGAGGGTGCGAAAGATGAAAAAAAAGATTCTTCTCAACTCAAACTACTTTACTTGCTTCAAAAGCAAGGAAGATTGATTGATTTCTTAAAAGAAGATATCTCTGGATTTACAGATGAGCAAGTAGGTGCTGCAGTACGTCAAGTGCATAACGCTTGTGAAAAAAGTTTGGAGCAGTGGCTCTCTATTCGTCCCTATTTTGATCAGTTGGAGGGAGAAGAGGTTTCTCTATCAGAAGATTATGATCGTCAAAGTGTGAAAGTTGTTGGAAATGTGCGCGGAAAACCGCCCTATAAAGGTGTGATTCGTCATCGAGGATGGAGAGCGAGCAAACATGCGCTTCCAAAAGAGATTCATGAAAGAGATCAAACATTGATTTGTCCTGCCGAAGTAGAGGTTGTGTAGATGACCATTGGCATTGATTTAGGAACGACGAATTGCGCTCTAGCTCATGATTGTAATGGAGTGATAGAAGTTGTCCAGATTGAGCAGCAAATTGATAAAGATTTGGTGGCAAAACAAAGAGTACTTCCCTCTTTTCTCTTTTGCTCACCAGAGGGGGAATCAATTGTGGGTCTTTATGCCCGTGAGTGTGCTTCAGAAGTTCCAGATCGAGTTATTTCATCGGCGAAGTCGTGGCTTTGCCATGATGGGATTGATCGAAGAGAGCCTTTTTTACCACTTGGTGAATGTGAACAAAAATGGAGTCCACTTCAAGCGTGTAGCGCCTATCTTGCTCATTTAAAAAAAGCATATGGCGATTTTGCGCAAAAGGAGGTGATTGTCACCGTTCCTGCCTCATTTGATCCATCAGCTCGGCAGCTTGTTGAAGAGGCAGCAGCTCTAGCTAGCTTTCCTCAAACAGTTCTTATCGAAGAACCGCTTGCCGCTTTTTATGATTGGATCCATCGACATCAAGAAAATTGGCGCGATCATCTTCGTATTGGAGATCTTGTCCTTGTTGTTGATATTGGGGGTGGAACAACTGACTTTAGCCTCATTCGCATTCACGACAAAGATGGAAATCTTGATCTTGAACGCATTGCCGTAGGGGAGCATCTTTTACTAGGCGGAGACAATATCGATTTAGCTCTTGCGCATTTCGCAAAAGGGAAATTAGGAGCACTTGATGCGTGGCAGATGCGAGCGCTTGTACATTCAGCCCGTGCTGCAAAAGAGCAATTGCTCTCTGGCAAGGAAGAGGTGAGCATTACAATTCCAGGGCGGGGGAGCTCCTTAATTGGTGGGATGCTCAAAACAACACTGACGCTTCAAGAGTGTGAAACTTTTCTAGTCAATGGCTTTTTCCCTCTAGTTCCTTTTGATGAACCTGTCAAAAAAGGGCAACGCATGGGTCTAACAACTTTGGCCCTTCCCTATGTACAAGATCCGCGCATCACCGCCCATCTTGCCTCCTTTTTGGTTGAAATGCCAACAGCTGTTTTATTCAATGGTGGAACGATGAAATCTAAGCTTTTCCAGAAAAGAGTTGCAGAGCAACTCACTGCTTGGCGAGGGCAGCCGATTTCTATTTTGCCCGATGCCGATCTTGATGAAGCTGTTTGCCGCGGTGCTGCCTATTACGGACGTGTGCGCTTAGGAGAAGGAATTCGCGTGCGCACCCCTTCTGCTCGCAGTTATTATATTGGTGTTGAAGGATCTGCGCCTGCTGTTCCTGGGTTGCCACCGATGATTCGCCCCATTTGTATTGTCCCTTTTGGAATGGAGGAGGGAAGTGAGCGTCAACTTGAAGAGATATTTACTCTCCGCCTTGGAGAATCCGCTCTTTTCCGCTTTTTCTCTCATCCAAAATCAAATGAGGTAACCTCAATTGATAAGCTTACAGAACTTCATCCGATTGAAACGCTCTTAGAGTCTGAAAAGAAGAGTTTTGCTTCTGTTAAGTTAAGTGCCAAGCTGACTGAGGTTGGCACTCTACAGCTGTGGTGTTCCAGCGAAAGTCATCGCTGGAAACCTGAGTTTAATGTGAGGAATTAGACAGGTTATTCATTACTAACCTGCTATGTGAATTCGTCAAGCCATAATCTTTATCCCTAACTTTTTGTATCTCTTTTGCAACCACTTGATCTAGTTTCGAGTTTTTAACGACCTTTAAATTTCTTTAAGGTCTACCTGCTATTCGTGGTCAGGCCCAGAGACATGCCACCAGTTGTTTTTTCGAACTAGTAAAGTAGGGCGCCCTCAACTGAGTTA
>CAMAUB010000086.1 GCA_945861315.1 Chlamydia trachomatis | reverse complement strand
CACTACAAACCAACTGATCTTGAGCTTACTTCTATCGGTTTGAAAAGAAGTGATCTCAACGGGAATGTCCTCTATCGAGGCAAAGGATGCTCTCATTGCTACGAGTCGGGCTATAAAGGACGGCACGGCCTTTATGAGCTCATGCCAGTAACTGCAAAACTTCAATCACTTATTGCAAAAAAAGCTGATAGAACTACGATTCAGGAAATGGCCGTCGGTGAGGGCTATATTTCTCTTCATGAACATGCTATTCACCTTTTACGCACAGGGATTACAACGGCCTCTGAAGTACTGCGTGTTGCTAGCCGAGGAATTTTCTAATGTTGTCATTTTCCTACCGTAGCATGACCCTTGATGGACAAAAAAAAAGTGGCATTATTGAAGCCGCTTTTTTCGAAGAGGCGAAAGAAAAATTGAAGGAGCAAAAGCTCATTGTCATCTCTTTAAAAGAAAAAAAGCTCCTTTTTCAAAGGAAAAAGCAGGCGATCAAGGGGGAACACCTCATTACGTTTACAACGCAGCTATCTAACCTGCTTTTAGCGGGAATGCCCCTTTATGAGAGCCTTCTCTCCATTACTGAAGAATCAAAGCGTGACCATTTCTACTCCACCTTAATCAAATTAACTGAGAAAATTAAAGCTGGCTTTTCACTCTCTAAAGCAATGGAAGAGTTTCCAACTAGCTTTGATTCTCTTTATTGTTCAATGGTTCATGCGGGAGAATCTGTTGGAAGTCTTGATAAAACCCTTGAGAAGCTAGCACTGCTTTTGACCAAACAAAATCGACTTAAAAAACAACTACTCACAGCTCTTATCTACCCCATGCTCCTTTGTACATTTTCTTTTGCATTGATTTTTCTCCTCTTTATCTTTGTGATTCCCTCTTTAGAAACACTCTTTGCTGATTGTGATGTAAATAGCTTTACACGACTTGTTATGAAGGTATCTCATTTTACTACACGTGGCTGGCCTATCTACATCCCCTCTTTGATTGGACTTGGATTTTTAGGAAATTATCTATTTCGAAAAAAGAGCGTGCGCCTTAACTTGCACAAGCTCAGCTTAAAACTTCCCATTCTTCGGACTGTTATCATCCAAAAAGAAGTGGCCCGTTTTACGCGAGCCATGGGAACCATGCTCTCTGGAGGTGTTTCTATTATCGATGCTTTGCAAATATCTAGAGGAGTGATGCGCTCTCCAATCATGGCTGCTGAAATCACGCTCGCCGAAACACGTATTATAGAGGGAAGTCTTTTGAGTATTGAGCTCAAAAAATCTCCCTGGTTTCCCCCATTAGTTGCTCGCATGCTCTCAATTGGAGAGGAGGGAGGAAAAGTGAATGAGATGCTCGAAAAGATCGCTGATCTCTACGAGGATGAAGTTGATAAGACATTAACCCGCCTAACAGCGCTTGCACAACCCGTTATCTTGCTGATCATGGGGGGTGTTGTAGGGATTATTATGATGGCTGTACTGCTTCCGCTAACGGATGTCAGTGCTTTTATGTAGGAGAATGAAGATGAAGAAAAAACGCTCAGTCACACTGATTGAAATCATGATTGTAATCATGTTAATCGGCCTGATAGGTGGTGCTTTGGCATTCAATATGCGAGGCAGCATGGATCAAGGGCGTGCATTTAAGACGGAACAAAACCAAATGCGCGTCCATGATATTTTAATGCTTGAGGCTGCAAAAGGAGATGATCTTGATACAGTTGTAAAAAATTGGGAATCTCGCGTGACAAGCTCACCTTTGGCCAGTCAGAAAAATAATGACATCTTATTCGATGGTTGGAAGAAGAAGTTTCTTGTTTCTATAGTGGATGATGATGAAATCCTTGTTAAATCACAAAAACTTGAGAGCTATAAGCAAAAGCATGAAAAAAGCTAGCTTTACTCTAATAGAAATGTTGATTGTCATGTCCATAGTCGCTCTTTGTTTAGGAGGGGGCGGCTTTGGAATTTCTCGCGTCTTGAATAAAGAGCACTTTGAGAAAGAGGCCAAAATAGTGCTTGAACAAATACATCTTGCTGAAGAACTCATGATCAATACTAAGCAAGATGTGCAGATTTTTTTTGAAGATGGCTTTTGCAAATTGGTTGCACCAAAGCACACTCGCCAAATTACTCTCTCTAAAGTGAGAGAAGTTCTTTTTAATGGAAAAGCCACGAGCTTATTTTTTGATGGCTCTCTTGGAATTCCTCCTAAGGGAACATTAATCCTAAGAGGAAAAAATAACGAGAAAGTGATCATTTTCTCTGGCATCCCAGGAAAAATTAATCACGAGGAGATTGCAGTCCATGAAGCATCCTATCCGCAAGAGATCCTATCTCTTACTTGAGATTGTGATCTCTCTTATGTTAATCACACTCTGCTTATTTCCTCTTATCAAGCCACACTTGGCAATCAAAAAGAGTCACGCATTTTATCTCAAAGAGATTAAAAGCTACCCTCTTTTTCAAAATGCCTTTTGCGAAATTAAAGAGAAGCTCTACGCCCAAGAATTTAGCTGGAAGGATTTGATAGCTGGAGTTGAGGGGGAGATAGACCCAAACAACTTGAAAGATCGTTTGGGTATAGATTTAACTCCCATTAAATACACTATCAAAGAAGTTAAAAGCTGTAAAAAGCCAAGTCTTGGTGGGAGAGGCCTACTTATCAATGTGAAACTCTCTATCGATAAAATGGAGCAAGTCCACACCCTGTTTATCGAGGAGGTATTGCGATGAAACGCTCCATGACTCTTATAGAAACAATCATTGCAATGACACTGTTCTCTTTGCTTTTCACCACCCTCTTTTTTTGGTACTCAACCTTTTCAAAGAAATCGATCGATCCTCCCCACCTACAAGAGCGCTACTATATCGAACGACTAAGCTCAATTTTCTCAAATGCAACGCTCAATTCAAAACGAGGAGTGACAGCCTTCTATTCAAGTGGAGATTCTCTTGTTTTCACTTTTGAGAATGGCCCCTGTGAAGAGCCGAGCCTTTCAGATGTCGTCTTAGCTCGTCTCTACATTGATCACCAAGCTGAGGCGCTTTGTCTTACAATCTGGCCCCAACCCAAAGAGGGGAAAATGCTGTTAGCTCCTTCGATCACCTTCCCACTTCTTGATCATGTGAAAGATCTTACCTTCAGTTTTTACTATCCACCAAATCCCTTTGCTGGCCCCATCTTACCAAATGAGATCAAGTCTAACTTTCCAAGGGAGGGGTGGCAACCCAATTGGAAACCTGAATACCGCTGCTTACCCGCCCTTGTAAAGCTTTTTACAGATGATAAGAAGCCTCCCTTTATCTTCGACTTTCCCCACCCCATTATCTACGCATCGGAGTCAGCATGAATCCCTTCCTTTTCACCATCACCTTTCTCACCCTAATTGGCATTCTCACTTCAAGTGAAGTTGTCAAATATACTCACGAATCATTTAACCAACACCTTTTCAAAGGACATGTAGCTGCCGATTTGGAGAGAGAAAAGATCATTCAAACCTCCTACTTTGAAGATTACCGTCTTCAAGAGAGCGAAAACCCAATTCCTAAGACCTCGTCCATCAATCCGACACCAGCACCGCACAAAAAAAACTCCACATCTTTGAACTTCAACCATATACGCCCTCCAAATAACTCTCGTCTCAACTTTTTTTTGCTCCTGAGCAGTAGTGAAAAAGCGTTCCATTATGAAACTGCGGCTATTCTAATGCGATCACTCTACGGCAAGATGGATTTTTTCAATAAAATCCCCAATGCAGAGTTTGAAATCCTTGATGCACTCATCGCAAAGAAAGATGAGACTTTGAACTTCACATATCCAGATGAACTAGCAACAATTGACCTTAGTAACCATGATCTTCAAAAGATCTTTGTTGCCATGCTTAAGGGGGGCAATGGCTATCCCTCCCTTCTGCACTACATCACTTTTGATTCAAAAGGAAGCTCCTTTCAACAGAAGGTCAACTTTATGTTTCTCTCCCCCGAGCTTCTTTACGCCATCTGCCCCAAGGCATCCCTTGCAACAGATCTTCTCACCCTTCAAGAGCAGGCATGGGTTGAAATTAATTATCAGGAGCAAAACAAAACCGAGTTTGAAGAGTGTAAAGGGCGCACCGAGTTGAAAAAAGATCTTCTTGAAGCTTTTACGCAAACCGTCCAAAAAGCAGATATCGATACAGATGCTTTTGTAAAACTATTTGACTTTTCCCTTGGAAAACCGGGAAACATTTTGTTTATCAAAGACATAGCATCTAACATTGTCCAACGAGAAAAATACATCAAAAAAGTTCGCAGTTAGTCAAATTTAACGCAAAGACGCCATGGCGCGAAGACGCAAAGATTTTTATAAATGGAGTTTCAGAAGAGCTCTATTTTCAATTTTCTTTGCGTCTTCGCGCCATGGCGTCTTTGCGTTGATAAAAGAAGAATACCAATTGCACGAAAAAAGGATGCGCAAAAAGATCCATTTGACGACCATGGAAAATCATGAGAGATGTCAATAAAAAAATTTACACAAAAGAGTAGATGCGAAAAGAAAGGGACAGCTTAGGGGAAATTAATGTCCCTAAGGACAAATATTGGGGAGCACAAACCGAGCGCTCACTTAAGTACTTTACAGTTGGAGAAGATCATATTCCCCGTGAGATGATCTACTCGATGGGCATCCTTAAAAAGGCTGCAGCTTTTGTCAATCTTGAGCTGAACAACTTAGATGAAAAGAGACAACAACTCATTGATCAAGCAGCTGATGAGGTCATCAGTGGAAAATTAGACGCCCACTTTCCTCTCTATGTTTGGATGAGTGGAAGTGGAACTCAGTTCAATATGAACATGAATGAGGTTATCTCCAATAGAGCCATTGAACTTGCTAATGGAGTGCTGGGAAGTAAAGACCCCATTCATCCAAATGATCACGTCAACAGATCTCAATCGACCAATGATGCCTTTCCAACAGCTATGTGCATGGCGAGCGCAATTGCTTTTCATGAACGCCTTTTGCCAAGTTTAAGAACGATTTATGAGGCTCTTAAGAAAAAGGCAGAGCAATGGGATCACATCGTCAAAATTGGACGAACCCATATGCAAGATGCAGTTCCTCTCACATTGGGACAAGAATTTTCTGGCTATGCACAGCTTCTGAAGGACAATATTGCACGAATTAAATGGGTTTTACGAGATGTATACAAGTTAGCTCTTGGCGGAACTGTGCTTGGTACAGGACTTAATGCTAACAAAGACTTTGCTGAAAAAGTTGCACAGCAAATTGCTACACTTACTAACCTACCTTTTATATCTGCTCCTAATAAATTTGCAGTGATGGGATCACATGATGCACTTGTAATGGCAAGTGCAACCCTTAAAACAGTTGCTTGCTCTCTTTTTAAAATTGCCAATGATATTCGTCTACTTAGCTGTGGACCACGTGCCGGTTTTTATGAACTCATTCTTCCTTCAAATGAACCAGGCTCATCAATCATGCCAGGGAAAGTCAACCCAACACAATGTGAGGCCCTTGCAATGGCTTCAGCCCAAGTTATGGGCTATGATGTTGCAACGACAATTGCTGGCAGTAGTGGCCTTTTAGAGATGAATGTTTATAAACCGATGATCATATTTAACATACTGCAGTCGGTTAAAATTCTCTCTGACTGTTGCATAAATTTCACCAAATACTGCCTAGATGGCATGCAACCTAATATCAAGAAAATCAATGAATATGTGAGTAACTCTTTAATGCTCGTAACAGCTCTCACTCCAATAATTGGATACGACAAGGCTGCAAAGCTTGCACAATACGCACATGCGAATGACCTCTCTTTGAGAGAGGCCAATCGTGCACTATCAATCATTTCAGATGAAGAGTTCCAAAGAATTACGAGGTATTGATTGATCATCCAGGGATAAATGGAAACAAGCTTATTTCTTCCTTTACAAAATTTATTGACGCAGCCTATATAGTCGATTAAATTTAGATTGATACCCTCTGGTTACGCGAAAGCACCCGGGGTTTAATGATCCCAAGTCGATCAATATTTCTAATATTAACCGACTTGTGATCATTAAACCGCGGGGCTTTGGCGCAACCATAAAATATCAATCTA
>CAMAUB010000085.1 GCA_945861315.1 Chlamydia trachomatis | reverse complement strand
TGTATTTTTTGAAGCAACATCTTTAAAGCCCATAAAATGGTTAGCAAAAAGAAGCCAAGCTCCTAAGATGGCTGTGATGACTAGGTTCCAAGGAAGGGTGACGCCCCAAACCATCGCTTTGATGCATTTCCAAGGAGTTGAGTAGACAGCAGGAGTACGGGGATCTGCTTCATCTTTATCGTAGCTTGATCCTTTGATCAGGACATTCCAGAAGCCTCTTTTAGCATTGTGCATTTCATGTTTGATGTATTGACACACCAAGACAACTTCGTCGACGCTCAGAGCGAGCATAATCAACATACAAGCGGCTATGATAAGACAAAGACCACACCAAGCTCCGACGACAATCGGTTGAAGCATCACAAGAATAATGCTAACAAAACCAAGTGGTACAACAAGAATTGAGAAGATAACAACAAGCCATGGCATTGTATGCCAGCGCCTAACCCCTCCTTTGGCTCCCATAATAGCCTCGAGTGAGTAGGCTAAAGCTCCAAGTCCTGCATCAGGAACCGGAAAGTTATTAGCTACCATAGAAGAGATCACTTTTTCTGTGCCTCCACCAAGGGGTGACCAGACGTGGCTTATGTAGTGGAGTTGATAGGCACAAAGATAGCGTGCAACAAACCAACCCACCATACCGAAAAAGATGATGGGAATCCTTTGTTGCCAACTAGATGGATTGTAGCTCCATCCTGGTGGAATTTGTGGACCAACTTCAAATGTTGGAGGCCTAATAGGAACAAGCACTGTGAATGCAATGGCTAAAACGCCAATGATTGTGTCATTGAGATAAGCGACAGGCTCTTTCGCCCAGAATACGAGTGGCGCTAGCTGAAGCCAGATTCCAACGAGACACGCTCCCCAAACCCATGCACGACATTTGAAGGACATAGAGAGGAAACCGAAGATGATGAGTAGCGCACCTGAAATCCAATCACTCCATTTAATGTGTGTTTGAAAATAGCCGAAGCTCTCTGGCGCTGTTAGCATCCAAATGCCTAGCACAACAAATGCAAAGCGCGTCCATATCATTTTACTGTGGAAGGCGCGCTCTATATGATCTACTTCTGCCAGCGATCGATTCATTTAGACTCTCCCATGTTTTTTGGCATAGTGTGAAACTGGTATGCCATGACGCTTATACCAAGTAATTGGATCTTTTTTCATATCTTGAACGATTGCTCCTAGAGTCTCTCGAAGTGAGTGCTTCGGTGACCAATTAAGTACTTTACGTGCATGCTCCATTGAGAACTCGTAGTTATCATCTGCTAGGTCAACCATCCAAGGTTTAATAAAGGCAGGAGGGCCAAACGGAACGTGGTCTAGAACTGCAGCCCCAGCTCTTGCAATTGTCTTTGGAGTGTAGATCATGGGCCAGTGCTTTTTACCATGAACAAGCTGTCCAATGTTTGTTTGAAGTTCACGGTAAGTAATGGAATCTTCTTCAACGCAAAGAAATATTGATTCTTTTGGTAGGGTTGCACGCTTCTCAACGATCATTAGGACCATATCAACTAGATCATCAAAATGTGTATAGGGCACACCGTGTGCTGAATCGCCCGGAAAGAGAAGGGAAGATAATTGCTTTTCATAGATCCTTGCGATATTTTGTGAAATTGGAATACAGTTACAAGTCTCGTCGTAGCAACCTCCAATGCGCAAAATAACCGATGGGATATCTTTGTGCATTTCGCGAATCAACTTTTCTGTACGCACTTTAGATGCTGGGTAGTGCCACTTCCCTTTAATAGGAGAATTTTCGTTTTGAACAACACCGCGTACTGTTGGTTCATGCACAAGCATGGTGCTTGTGAAAAGAAATTGCTCAACATTGCATTTTTTTGCTTCATCTAATAGACGGCGTGTTCCTTGGACTGTAATTTTCTCATAAAGCTCGAGGTTTTTACCGGTAAAGCTGTAGAAGGCGGCAAGGTGGATGATTGAAGCAATATTTCCACCATAAGCGTATTTTACTCTATCGAATGCACATTTCACACTATGATCATTACCTAAATCAACAAAGACGAATTCAACGTTTGGATGGGGAGATGTTGCTCCAATAAAATCCATTGCAACTGGTTGATATTTATCTGGTAGTCTTGAAAGAATACGGCTACCTATACGACCACTACTACCGGTGACGATGATAATTTTTTTCTCAGACATGGCTTCCCCCCACTATTTAGTTATCTTTTATCGTAGCAAATTAAAAAAAATAATTCTATATGTTTAAAAAAATGCTATAATTTAGTTTTATCAAAGTTGAGGAGTGGGTATGAGTGAAATAAAACATAGTACTGTAGGCAAAGAAGATTTTAAGCTCGAAGAGCTTGCAGTTAACACAATTCGAACGCTAGCAATAGATGCTGTTCAAGCAGCAAATTCGGGTCATCCTGGCACACCGATGGGACTGGCTCCCGTTGTTTATACGATTTGGCAACACTTTCTGCGTTTTGATCCAAATGATCCTATTTGGCCTAATAGAGATCGCTTTGTTCTATCTGGGGGACATGCATCAATGTTGCTCTACTCAATGCTCCATTTAACTGGTGTAAAGGCTGTTAACGAGAAATATGAGACCCTTGGTGCCTTATCTGTTACGCTTGACGACATCAAAAAGTTTAGACAACTTAACAGCAAGTGTCCAGGTCACCCTGAATATCGCTGGACATCAGGCGTTGAGACGACAACAGGTCCTTTAGGTCAAGGGATAGCAACAAGTGTTGGAATTGCAATTGGAAGTAAGTGGATGGGAGAACATTTCAATCGCCCCGACTTTGAGATGATTGAGTACAAAGTTTATGTCACTTGTGGCGATGGCGATATGATGGAAGGACTCTCCTCTGAAGCAGCCTCCTTAGCTGGCCACTTAAAACTTTCTAATCTTTGCTGGGTTTATGATAACAACCACATTACAATTGAGGGAAGTACCAAACTTGCCTTTACTGAAGATGTTGCGACACGCTTTTTGGGCTATGGTTGGAATGTCTTAAGAGTTGGTGACGCCAATGATCTTGATATGCTTCAGCGAGCATTTAATACCTTTGAGAAAACAATAGATAGACCTACTCTTATCATTGTTGATAGTCATATCGGTTATGGTTCACCTCACAAACAAGATACGCAGACAGCTCATGGAGAGCCTCTTGGAGAAGAAGAAATTCGTCTTACCAAGAAAAATTATGGTTGGCCAGAGGATGCAAAATTTTTAGTTCCCAATGAAGTTTATACTCACTTTAAAGATGGCATTGGTACTCGAGGTAAGGCTCTACACGATGAGTGGTTTAGGCTCTTTGAACAGTACAAAAAGAAACACCCAAAACTTGCCGATGAGCTTTATAGAATGCAACATCGTGAACTTCCAAGTGACTGGGATAAAGGTTTAAAAGAGTTTCCAGCTGATGCAAAGGGACTAGCTTCTCGAGCATCTTCTGGAATCGTACTCAACCAACTTGCTGAGCAGATTCCTTGGCTAATTGGAGGAGCTGCTGACTTGGCCCCTTCTACAAAAACACGCCTTGAGTTTGCAGGAGCAGGAGATTTTCTTTCAGATAGCTATGGAGGACGCAACTTCCATTTTGGAATCCGTGAACATGCAATGGGCTCCATCCTCAACGGACTTTCCCTTTGTAAGATTCGCCCATTTGGCGCTGGCTTTTTTATCTTTAGTGATTACCTTCGCCCCACCATTCGTTTAGCAGCTTTGATGGAACTGCCTGTCATCTATATTTTTACCCATGATTCAATCGGCGTTGGTGAAGACGGGCCTACACACCAACCTGTTGAGCAATTGGCATCTATTCGAGCCATTCCGGGCGTTAATACAATGCGCCCTGGTGATGCAAACGAAGTATTAGAAGCGTGGAAGCTTATAGCTAATCTTAAGCATGAACCAACTGTGCTTGTCCTTTCCAGGCAAAATCTGGCAACGCTTGATCGGCGCAAATATGCATCAGCAAAAGGCTTACATAAGGGAGCTTATGTTTTGGCTGATGCAAAAGATGGCCTACCCGATATCTTACTACTGGCAACAGGAAGTGAGGTTGGACTTTGTATTGAAGCGCATGAAAAGCTCACTGCTGAGGGAGTGAAGAGTCGCGTTGTAAGCATGCCTTGCTGGGAAATCTTTGAAAAGCAAGACAAAGCGTATCGCGACAGCGTTATTCCTCCAAGTGTTAAAGCACGTATCTCCGTTGAGCAAGCATCAACATTTGGTTGGGAGCGCTATGTTGGCGATCATGGTGTAGCTATTGGTATGAACAGCTTTG
The DNA here is from genome assembly GCA_945861315.1 of Chlamydia trachomatis. Taxonomy (GTDB): domain Bacteria; phylum Chlamydiota; class Chlamydiia; order Chlamydiales; family JAAKFR01; genus JAJACK01. The sequence goes on along the minus strand of CAMAUB010000085.1, from coordinate 1,847 downwards.
GTGCATCAGCCCCTTTAAAAGAACTCTTGAAAAAATTTGGCTTCACACTCGATCATGTGATGACAACTGCAAGATCGTTGCTTAAAACCGTGAATCGATGATTTCAAAAGGTAAGTTAGAGGCGCTTGGGCAACGTATGGAGCGCCTTTGCATTACATCAAAAGATCTGACCATTAAGTTTATTCTGGGCTCAGGTAGTGGAGGCCAAAAGGTCAATAAGACATCCTCTACTGTCTATGTCAAACATATACCCACTGGCACTGAGGTGAAATGTGGTGCAGATCGCTCACGTGAGCTCAACCGTTACCACGCATTAATATCTTTATGTGAGAAGCTTGAGAAGGTTTTGCTCAATGAACAGAGCAAAAAAGAGTGCGAGCTTGCAAAAATTCGCAAACAAAAAAAACGAAGATCGAGAAGACAGAAAGAGAAATTAACTGAAGACAAACGACAACTTTCTGACAAAAAAACACTTAGAAAACCACCTGAAAACAGTGAAGATTAGAGTGCATTTTTTAAAAAAATAATTTATAATAAACTCATATGACATCGCATTCAGAAAAGCCAGTTTCAAGAGTATTGATCGTAGTGACCCTTGCTATTTTCGTGCTGTTGATCTTTTTTGCCTTCTTTTTTCTCCGCCCAGGACTACCCAACCCAATTCATATCAATACAAAGGGACAACCAACGATTGGGTATACAAAAGCACGCGTACACGTGGTTGTCTTTGAAGAACCTAAGTGTTCAAACTGCCGAGAGTTCCACCATCAAATCTATCCCAAGATTAAAAAGAACTATATCGATAAGAACAAAATTACCTATACGGTAATTCCAGTCTCTTTTCTTCCAGGTTCTATGCCAGCTGCAGTTGCACTTTTATGCGTCTACAACATCGACCCACTCTACCCAAATAATGAGCTTTATTTTGCTTATCTAGGTTACATCTATGAACATCAACCAAGTGAGTCTCAAGATTGGGCAACAATTGATCGCCTTATTGAATTTGCTCAAAAAACTAGTCCAGCAATTGATACAGATAAATTACGCAAATGTCTTGAAAAACAGGCCTACCGAGTAAAAATTCAACAAAATACAGACTATGGTCAAAAAATCATGGGTGGTGTGATCTCAACACCAACCGTCTATGTCAATGGCATTGAAGCACCCTTAACATTTGAAGCAATCAGTGATATTATTGATGAAGTTGCTAAAACAAGGAGGAAATAATGAGACGCTATGGCACTTATATTGCCTGGGTACTCGCTACATTTGCCTCCCTTTTAAGTCTTTATCTTAGCGAGATTGAAATGCATATCCCTTGTCACCTTTGTTGGTATCAACGCATCTGCCTTTTTCCACTTGCAATCATCCTTGGGATTGCCAGCTGGCGCGGTTTTTATGGTATTGTTATCTACGTCATTCCACAAGTTGTGATTGGGCTACTCTTGGCTCTTTACCAGGTTGCTATTCAAGAAATTCCAGGGTGGAACCCAATTGACATGTGCGGAACTGGACCTAGCTGTTCAGAGAAAATTGCTTTTATTGGACCCATTACTGTTCCTATGTCGTCGGCTGCCTGCTTTTTCGCTCTTGCCATCTTGCTCTTTTTAGTTTTGGCTTCGAAGAAACCAACTGAAGGCAAAACACAGTGTTATAGTGGAATTAGTTGAAAATTTTACAAATCGATCCGTATCTTTTGCCCGAGAACATCATGCTCTATCTCGCTGACTTATAAAAATCAGCGTCGATATCCGCATCTCATTCTCAGACAAAATCTAACGCTCGATTTGTAAAATTTTCAACTAATTCCACTATAATTGGTGTTTTTTACTCTTCTTTTTTGGCAT
>CAMAUB010000084.1 GCA_945861315.1 Chlamydia trachomatis | reverse complement strand
AAATAATGTTGGAGCGAAGGTAGAAATCCTTCATCAAAAAGACTCCGTAGAGAACTCTGGAATGACTCAAAAAATATATTTTTCAGGAGTAATACAAATGAGTAGCCAAAAAAGGCGCGATTAGAGAACTCACCTTACGCATTTTTTTCCTTCACAGATTGACCTTTGCAGCCGCTCTGTGAAGAGAAAAAAATGCGTAAGGTGAGTTTTCTAAGTGGTACCGTACCTGTCACTATACTTAATTAATGAAGATATTTAATACAAAAATAACGATAAATAATATCGTTAAATAAACATAATCTCTTGTTTCTAGTTTTATGCAACTTTACTGTGCGGATGCACTTCGTAATGAATTCATATCTATCCGGTTGCAAAAAAAATCATTTTCCTATACCCAATACCTAGGGGCAATATATAATGAAAGTAATGAATTTTAGGTATGTGCTATTCTCTATTGGATGCCTTTTGGCTCCGCTTTTAGCGGAAGAAGAGGAAGACGCAATTCCTTCGTTGGTTGAAGCATATCTAGAGAATCCAAGTTTCATCACTTCTGATTGCAATGATCACTGTCCTACTGGAAAAAAATCTACGGGTCAATGCTATCAAACGCCAGAAGAAAATAGTAGTTATTCTTTTCAGGAGGATGAGCCCTCAACAACGGATCTAGAAAGCCCTAAGAACCTCATACACTCACCTGACAAGAGCCCCCATCTCTATAAGACTGCTTATGCAAATCAAGAGAATTCAGCCAGCAGCGATTCAAAAACGATTTCAGCAGAGCAATCGGAAAGTAAAAGGTTGTATAAAACTCCTCACTGTTCTCCTAGTGGAGAAGGATTTACAGTCAATTTCGAAGATATTGCAGTTGTCCAACTTCTTCAATTTGTCTCAGAGATCTCAGGCATAAATTTTATCTTTAACAACGAAGATTTGTTGTTTAACATCACAATTGTCTCTCAAGAACCAACTTCTGTAACCGATTTAACTTCAACCTTACTACAGATTTTGAAAATGCATGGGCTCTCTGTTGTTGAACAGGGAAATACGGTCCTTATCTATCCACAGCAAAATCTTTCTAAAGTGTCTAAAATTATCACAGAGGACAATGTAGAAGAAGCGTGTGATTCAGCAATAATTACACGTGTTTTCCGTCTTTATAATGTTGATCCTGAAAAAATCGCACTTATTGTAAAGCCGCTTTTAGCAGCAGATGCTGTTGTAGATGTTTCAGTAGAAACCCGTCACCTTATCGTCTCTGATATTACATCAAATGTTGATAAAATTGCACAACTGCTCAATGCTTTAGACACACCAAATACAACTTTTGATGTTGCAGAATATAAAGTTACGGGAGCCTATCCATCAGCACTGGTTGCTTATGCACATGAAATTTTGGCGCCATTGATTGCAGACAATCCAATGCAGATGATTGCACAGCCATCTCAGAACAAAATTTTTATTGTCTCAACTCCCTATTTGATTCATAAAACCCTGCAGGTTTTGTCATCATTAGACTCTGCAGATATTACGGATGTGGCAGATTTGCCCTCGAATTCAATCGCGAATAGTACCCTTTATATGTATAAATTAAAGTATCATCAAGGTGGTGATATTGCACAGGCTCTTCGCTCAATGGGATCCAACCTCCAATCTCAAGGTGTATCAAGTGTTGAGCTTATAAGTACTCTTTATGCGATTGAGTATATTGATGTGAACAACTCTATTGTTGTCAGCGGGACAGAAGATGCTGTTAAAAAAGTGATCGGTTTGCTCAATGAACTAGATGCGGCTCCAAAACAAGTCTTTCTTGAAGTGCTCATTATCGATACGGAATTACAAAACTCCCTTGATTTTGGAGTTCAGTGGATTGCCCTTGGCGATGAACAAAACAAACTCGCTTATGCATCAGGCCTTTTGGCAAATAGCCCTCCAAATCCTAATCTTCAAGGTGGAACAACAACCAATCCTGGTGCGCGCTATGTAGCAACTCAAGGAACTCCACCACCGCTCATCCCGAATCCCGGCCGTGATGTGCCGCTGCCAGTGCCTTCATCGCTAACAGGTTTCTCAAGCCTAGCAAATGCAACAGAGGCTTTTGGTCTAGGTATTGTAGGAAATATTATCCGTCATAATGGCCAATCCTTTCTTACACTTGGTGCCCTTGTCACTGCTTTGGAAGAAGAATCGTCCACCAAAATTGTTTTAAACCCACGTATCATGGCACAAGACACTCAGCCGGCGAATTTTATGGTTGGAGAAAACATTCCTTACCAAACAACAAGTACTGTTATTCAGCAAACAGGCTCTGTCACTCAAAATATTCAATATGAAGATGTTGGAATCCAGTTGCGTATAACGCCCACTATTGCACCAAATAATGTGGTGACCTTCCAAATCGATCAGACCATAACTGAGCTACTCTCCACTGTTGGAACTTTGACGCCAACAACATCTAAAATAAATACAACAACCCGAGTTCATGTCCCAGATGGTTGCTTCATTGTCATGAGTGGTCATATTACTGATACCGTAACAATGGTTCGATCAGGAGTTCCATGCCTTGGAACACTTCCGCTTATTGGGCCCACCTTTAGCCGCACTATAGAGCAAAGAGACAAGCGAAATCTTATCATGTTCATTCGTCCAAAAGTGATCACAAATATCCAAGAAGGGCTTGATTTGACCAACCAACAAGGTTACGACTACAATTGGGAAGTTTGCCCAAGCTCTATGAGTCAGTGTGGCCCGCAGGTAGCTCCAGAGTGTGAAACCTACCCAGCGCCAAGGTGCTCATTTAATTGAGATGAAAAAATTATACCTAAACAACTTGAAAAATCGGAATTTCGGCTGCGTTCAAGCCTGGGAGCTTTCACGTCAGCCCAAATCCGCTTTTTTAAGTTGTTTGGCTATATTAACGCTCATCTTTCTTACAGGCTGTGTTATGTGCGCTCCAACAACGCTTGAGCCTGTTGTGGAAGCTCCCCTTCATCTTAAACAGATTGCGCGGGAGCGCAGATGTGCAGTGATTATACCCAAAGACTTCTCAACTCAACCCTTTGAACAACTAAGTGACGAAGAAAAAAGCACTGACTGGGGAAAAGAATATTTTATTGGCCTTAAGTTTGCTGAAGATTTCGACCTTTACCGCGCCATTACCGGCTTTAAGCGCGCTCTTTTTTTTGACCCTCCAGATCAAAGACGTCTTGAAATCAACTATTCAACTATCCTAGCCTACTTTCTTGGCAAGAAATATCAAGAGGTGACCTACATTACAGAGAACACACCACTTTGTAAAGTTGACCATACATTTCCAGCTTTTGATGATCTTCTCCTTATTCTTTATGAAAGTTACTCAAAACTTGGTCATGATAAGCACGCGGCTTATCTGCTTACCCTTATTGAAGAAGATAGCGCGAAAAAACTCACCTTTCTCTCTGCTGTGCAAGATGGAAATCTCAAAAATCTCCTTGCCTATTCAGAAGATCGCCCCTATCTTTCCCATATGATGGTTGGCTATGAAAAGGAAAAAAAATCAGTGCGCAAAGCAGAGCTGCTCAACGCGGCGTTGCCAGGCGCAGGCTACTGGTATGTGGGACAAAAACAGACAGCCATCACAGCTTTCTTAATTAACTCACTATTCATTGGAGCTGCCGCCCACTTCATCCATACGGGGAATATCCCTGCCGCAACTATTACCCTTAGCTTGGAGGGAGGTTGGTATTTTGGTGGAATCTACGGCGCTGGCCTTGCAGGCAAGGCTTATAATGAAAGAATTTATAACAACTACGCTAGTAAAATCACTCAGAAAGAAGAATATTTCCCAATGATGATGTTAAAATATAAATTTTAATAGAATCATCGGTACATGTAAGGTTAGACTAATTTATTAATAAAAATATTTAGTTAGAAGAGACAGAAAAAAGCAGTTCTTGTATAATGTTCTCATTATTATGCTTGATCAACTACTTTTTGGTTCTGGAATTTTAATGTTGACTGTCAGTCTTATTTTGACAATCAAGACACGTTTTGTCCAATTTCGAAAGCTTCCCCAGATGTTTTCTCTCTTTTTAAATCGGAAAAAGGGGAGAGATGGGACAATCTGCTCTCGAAGAGCTTTATTCACCGCCATGTCTACAACTCTTGGTCTCTCTACAATGGTTGCACCGGTCATTGCCATTCGCCTTGGTGGGCCTGGAGCTGTCATGGGTTTCTTCCTAGCAACAGTGCTTGGAGCGGCAGTCAGCTACACAGAGGTGAGCTTTGCCTTGGCCTACAGGGAGAAAAAAGAGGGCAAGATCCACGGTGGCCCGATGCAATATCTTCAAAAGGCGATCTCTCCTTTTATGGCAAAGTGGTATGCTTTTTTCTGCGGTATCTTGATGATGGTTTGGTCTGCAGCTCAGTCAAATCAGTTAGCTCAACTTCTGAGCGCCAAACATGTATGTCTGGTCTACATTCCGACATGGATTACAGGAAGTGTTTTAGCGATTTTTGTCTTGATTATTCTGATTGGTGGAATTAAGCGGATCGCAAGTTGGTCAGCAAAGCTGGTCCCAACGATGTTTCTCCTCTATGTGGGAGCGGCTCTATTTATCATAGCCCTAAATATTGGAAAACTTCCTTCGATCTTTCATTTGATTTGGAGCTCTTGCTTTCACCCTCAATCTTTTGGCAGTGGTATTGTTATTGGGGGGCTTTTATCAGCTTTTAGATGGGGAATTTTAAAAGGACTTCATGGCAATGAGGCGGGCATTGGAACCCAAACGATCCCACACTCGATGGCTGAAGTTGATGAAGCGACTGATCAGGGGATTTTATCGATGGCCTCTACCTATTGTGCAGGCGTTATCTTGATTCTTTCAAGTTTTGTTGCTTTGATCACGATGACCTGGATGGACCCAGAATTGAATCTCGGTATCGAGATGGTTGCTGTCTCTTTTTTCAATTACTTTTCTTATGCCGGATTGGTTATCGTTTCAATTAGTGCACTTCTTTTTGCTTTTGGAACGATTTTGGGCAATAGTTATAATGGCAGTCAATGCTTTCTTTATCTGAGCAAAAATCATGGAATTGTTTTCTACTACTTATTGACAGCTGCTCTAATTTTTTGGGGGGCTATTGCCGGGGTAAAATCCCTTTGGGGTAACATAGACTTTGTGCTGGCACTTGTAATGGTGCCGCATATTTTAAGCATCCTTTGGCTCTCTTTTAGGAAGCAAGAGTCTTTGAGTACAACCACTTCATAGATCCACCGAGCAAGCGTTTCAATAAGAACAGATATCGCAATCGGCTCCTTACAAAAATGGTCATAGCTCACTCCCATTCCAATTGTCTCTACCGGAAAAGGGGTGTGGTTGCGGGCAACCGCATCTTGTCGCCCGACAAAGGGCTGTGAGCTGATCACAAGGAGACTACCTGGCTCTGGATCTATGTTCATCCAGTCGATAAATTGATGCATTGTTTGAGGTCGAGCTTTTCCTTCTGGAATAGGAGGGCTAATCACTGTTATAGGCATTGAGCGCCACTCAAGAGGCAAATCAAGCTCCTGAAAAAGTTTCAACATCATTTCAGTCTCAGTCTTCTGGGTGCTTCGCTCAAAAGGGGCTAAAGGACGCTCTGCTCCCATAATAATAAGTTCGCTAAAACGTACCCCGCGCTCCCACTGCTCCTTCAAGAAGAGGAAGCGATCCCTAACTATTTCTACAGTTGACCCAAGGATGGCCGCATAACGATAATGTTGCTTACAAGCAATAATTGAGTCGATCATTCCCATCTGCTCAAACAGCCTATAGGCTTGATCTAGGGGTAAATCATCTCTTGGTGCAACTTCCCATAGCTCTTGATTGGGGCGTCTTAAGTGCTTTTGAGTTTCTGTAACGATGCTTTGCCACGATCCATCATGCTCAATTTTGACAAAGGCTAGAAGGTCGAGTAGCTCGCAAGAGGGACCTCCAGAGCTATTAAATAATATTTGAGATCGATCTGATTGGCCATAGCCAACACTAAAAAGGAGAAGAAAGATAAAAATATTTTTTAGCATACTATTATTATAATAGATTCAAATATTTATATATAGTGGAATTAGTTGAAAATTTTACAAATAGATCCGTATCTTTTGCCCGAGAACATCATGCTCT
>CAMAUB010000083.1 GCA_945861315.1 Chlamydia trachomatis | reverse complement strand
CGTCTGAGTGACCAAGCAGTAGCTAGAGCTTTTCAAGCAACAGCAAATGAACTTCAAGATGTTGCTGTGCAAACTAAGGCAAACTACGATAGTGGTACAGAGAAATGGTGTGGAACAACGCTTACAGCAACTTTAACTACAGGTGATCGCGTCTATTCTCTCAACTGTGGGGATTCGCGCACGATTGCTGTTGGAGAGCACCATCATATACCGCTAACAAAGGATCAATCAGAAAAGGATAGAGAACTCTTTGATCAATTCGTGCCTCCTCATCCTAAATCAGCTGAAAAGTCTAAAAAGACTACTAAGACTGGTCTAGTGCAGGAGATCCTTACATGGACAAATGCAAAAGGAGAAACTCTACAAGAAACTACTTATATGGTGGACGATTGGGGGAAGCAGCAATTTATAGAAAAGCGAGAAATTCTGGGCAGAAATCCGGATCATTGTTGCACAAGAACGAGCTCATCTGACAAAACAGAGATTATATCGGTGCGCTATTGTGGTATTGCGGCAGCATCTGAGATTGGCCACACAGAGCTTTTTACAGTCACAGAGGTGGGCTCGATTAAGAAGGTGCCTGGCATGTATTTGATTCATGCTTCAGATGGTCTTTGGGATGTAGCTTCGAATGCCGAAGTAGCAAAACTGGTACGTGAGATGGATAGAGCAAATCATTCAACAGAATTAATGGCCTTTAAATTGAATGAGTTTGCGCTTAGGCGAGGATCGATGGATAACACTTCAGTTGTTGTTTCAAAAGTGACATAAACCTGAGCTTTAGGTTAAAAAGAGATATCTTTAGGTTCAATTTTGGGCCCTTTTTCTAGGACTACTAAACGCTCCATTAAGTTGGAGAGCTCTCGAATGTTGCCTGGCCAGCTATGTCCCTCTAATTCTTTCTTCGCACTAGTGGAAAGTGTAGGTATTTTTTTACCATTTTCAGATGCATATTTTTCAAGATAGTAGGTCGCAAGGGGAACGATATCTTCCTTCCTCTCTCGAAGTGGAGGAAGGTGCAGTGGTATGACATTGAGACGGTAGTAGAGGTCTTCTCGAAATATCTTTTGATCGATCGCTTCTTTTAAATCACGGTTAGATGTTGAAATCATCCGTACATCTACAGCTAATGGTTTAGATCCTCCAACTCGCTCAAACTCCTGTTCTTGTAAGACGCGCAAGAGTTTAGGTTGCAGAGCAATGGGGATTTCAGTCACTTCATCAAGAAGAAGCGTTCCTTTATCGGCTAGCTCAAAGCGGCCAAGTCTTTTTGTGTTAGCTCCTGTAAAAGAGCCCTTTTCATGGCCGAAAAATTCTGATTCAATCAGTGTATCTGGTACGGCCGCACAGTTCACTCTGATGTAGGGATTTTGTGCGCGCATAGAGTGGGCATGAATTGTGGCGGCGATCACCTCTTTGCCTGTTCCAGACTCACCGTGGATCAGAACACTTGCATTGCTGCGAGCAATTTTCTTCGCCTCTTCAAGCAGTTTTTTCATAATGGGGCTTTGTGCAATGACTCGCGTTTGCACTCGCTGCTCTTTGAGGTAGATATTTTCATGGATAAGAGCTAAATGCTCATTTGCCTTCGCAACGGTTGCAAAAAGTGTGTCGATGCTAAAGGGTTTGAGTAGGTATGTATACGCTCCAATGCCCATCGCTTCAACAGCATTTTCAATTGTTCCAAAGGCGGTCATCACAATAACAGCTGTGTTTCTGTTCAACTCTTTGGCTCGTTTGAGCACATCAAGGCCGCCAAGATGAGGCATCTGCATGTCTGTGATCACAAGGTCAAAAGGGCTTTTTCCAAGTTCACTGTACGCTTGTTTTCCATCAGCTGCGACTGCGACGGTATAACCCTTACGCGTGAGTGCTTGCTGAAGAAAATCACGCATTAGGGGTTCATCATCAACAATCAATATCGTTTCAATCATAACTTTACCCTCATTGTCGTTCCAACTGCGACTTTTGTCTCTACCTCAAGCTGCCAACCATGCGCTTCAATGACTTTTTTTGCTTCAGCAAGTCCAAGGCCTGTTCCAAAACTTTTGGTTGTGAAAAAGGGTGTAAAGATCTTCTTTAAAAGCTCTGGCTTAATCCCACATCCATAATCTGTTACTCGAATTTCTCCTGGCAGAGCAATGAGATCAATCTTCTTTTCAGATGCTTCCCACCCATTATGAATGAGATTTAAAAAAGCGAGTTTCAATCTCTGTTTGTCGGCTGAGAGGGGCCACGAGCTTAAGTTTGTTTTAAAATTCACCTTCTCTTTCATCAAAACAGAGCACTCGCGCAATGTCTCAATAAGATCTATGGGAGAGAAATGAAGAGAGAGAGGTTTTGCATATTCTAGAACACTTGTGACAAGTGAATTGAGTGTTTTAGTGCCATCAACGATAGAGCGAGCCATATCTCGAAGCGCGGGATCTGCTAGTTCTGAGCGCAACATGGAGGCAAATCCTTCGATTCCTCCTAGGGGATTGCGGATCTCATGCGCTAAGCGTGCTGCCATTTCACCAATTTGACATAGGTGGTGTGATTGCTGGCTACTGCGCTCTAAATTCACAACTTCGGTACGGTCATGAAGCAAAAGGGCAATTCCCTCATCTGTTGAGGCTGTTGAAACTTCAATCTCTGTTTCATCGTTGAGTGAGAGAAAAACGCGTTGCCGTTTTTGCTTAAAGAGAAGAGCCTCTTTCATCGAAAATCCAAAGAAAGTGTCATCAAAAACCTCCCAAAAAGGGATTGAGCTAACATCGTTTAACTTGAGCAGATCTTGTGCAGCAAGATTGAAGTGAGAGATGATCCCATTTGTTGTGATGACAATGAGCCCGTCACTTAAGGCGTGCACAATTCGATGAAGTGATTTCATCTGCTCAAGTTTATCACTCAGCTCTTTATAGAGTGTTTCAAGTTCTGAGATCTTCATCGAATTGCTTTTTTCTCTTTTCGAAATTACTGCTATCTAGATGTAAAATGTCTTTTACAATATCCTTGATTTTATCAAGTTCTTCCACAACATCTTGAGAAAGTTGATGAAAAGCTGCTTTAAAAGGTGAGATCTCTGCATCAATTTCATCAATACAGGAGAGCAGAACTTTTTTCTGCTCTAAAGTTGAGATCCAATCAGAGATAGAAAGAGAGCTCTCCTCTTCGGTGAGATCTAAGATTGCTTCGAAAAAACTTCGCTTTTTTTTCAGAAGGCTTAGTAGCTTTGTTTCATGTTGCACGTTTAAATCCACGTTTTCTGCTTCTTTCAAACATAAACAGAAAAAATTTAATCGCAATAGCTAAATAGATCACACTGAGGGCGGCACACCACCAAAGTATATTAGAGCTGACCGCTCCGGTTGTTAGTAACTCTCTCATTCCCTGGAAGATATAGCTCATCGGAAGGGAGAAAGAGATCACTTGAAGCCATACTGGCAGGATTTCTACGGGATAAAAGATAGCGCTAAAAATTGCACAAATCATGATCACTACCCAAGGCAGCTGCTGTAGTTTTGCTCCCATATAGACAATAAAACCACCTGCAATAAAGCCGATTACCCAACCGCAGACGATGCTTAGCAGTAAAAAAAGAATAAAGATCCAGCCGATGATAAAGACATTGACACCAAAAAAGAGCCATCCAACAAAAGCAGAGATACAAATGGTTATAAAGCTTTTGAGAAAGCCTGAGAGCATCATTGAAATGATCCACTCACTTTTTCTCAAGGGAGAGGCTATTAAATTAACTAGATTGTGATCCATAAATTCATCCATCACATTTAAAGAGATCTCAATGTTATTACGGTAGATCACCTGCCATAGAACAAGGGCTGTGATAAAAATGCGCGTTAGATCAACACTATCATGTGAAAGCGTTCCACCCCAAAGGGCGATCAACCCATAAAAGCCAATATCAATGACAGGCCAGAAGAAAAATTCGAGCATACGAGAGGCATCTTTCCATGCATAATAGTAGCGAAGAAGCATTGCAATGACACGTTCTTTCATCTTTGCCTCGAAATATGAAGGAAGTAGTCTTCCAAAGTTGGTTTGTGCATTTCAATATGAGTAAAATCAACTCCATCTAAAATCAATCTTTTCAATAAGTGAGGTACATCCTGCTCCTCAACTTCAACAGTTAAAGAATGATCACGATCTTCATAAATCAAACTAAGTTTCTCAATTGACCTTATGGCCCTTGGCATATCAACAACAGCGAGCTTTACCTTGTTCAACGAAACACTTTTTGCAAGTTGCTGTGGAGTATCTTCCTCAATGATCCGACCTCTTTGTAAAACAAGAGCGCGACCACACATCTTGGCCACCTCTTCCATATTGTGAGAAGTCAAAATAATAGAAACTCCATCAACAAATTGCTGTTCTAAAATATAGGAGCGCACCTCTTCAGCGATATCTGGATCTAAAGAAGCGGTTGGTTCATCGAGCAAAAGGATTCGGGGCTTTGCAAAAAAAGCTTTGATCAACATCAAGCGCGTCATTTGCCCTGCCGATAATGAGCTTGTTCGCGCTTTTTGAAACTCGTGCATATTGAATTTTGTTAGCAGCTCGTTAATTCTTGCTTTTCGCGCCTGCGATTTGATTGAGTAGAGACGACCAATAATGTCCAAATTTCTTTCAACAGTTAAACTTCCAGGAAGCTTGTTGTAGGAGCTTGCATGCCCAATGGCATGTAAAATGGCATCATGACCTTTGTAAAGCTCTTTCCCGAAATAGGAGATCACACCACTTGTCGGTTTTAATGTGCCAAGCAACATTTCAATGGTTGTCGTTTTGCCTGCACCATTTGGTCCTAAAATTCCTAAAATCTCTCCTTCATTGAGTTCAAAAGAGAGCTGGTCGACAGCGACGAAGGAACTTTTTCCTTCGAAGAAAATCTTTGTCAAGTTCTTCACATGAAGAATAGACATACTAAATCCTAAAGAGTATTTGCAAAAAGAGTGTGTATTAACCCAAAACTGAGGTTATTAAAACTTCCGTGTACACTATTCAAACTGTGCAAGTTCCATAAAAAACGGAGTCCACTTACTCTGTACTAGAGTACTCTATGAACTAATTAGGGTCAAGAGCGCTATTTTTTTTGTAGGGCACTAAGGTTATAGAAGAGCTCGATCTTAGAGATGAGTCCTTCTCGAAAACTCAATAAGGAAGCAGCCTGTAAATTTTTGGCAAGACTTGGAATTTCAACATCATATACAATCATCGCTTGATCTTTTGAACCAAATTTTGCACGAATTGTTAGAGCTTTAAAAATAGTTGTGAATCCTTTCGCCGCTTTAAGAACGGCTTCTTTGCCGATTACTTTTTCCTGTGGATCGCTAAATTGAATATCAGGGTGCAAATAGTCTTTTACCGCTTCGATGTTTTTCTCTCCAAGCGCTGTATAATAGGCGACTGCTTTTGCTTGTGTATCTGTCATCGTCATCTCTTTTTTTTTGATAATCAATATTGATTATAGTAAACTATATTCATTATGTCAATATTAATTATAGTGAGCTATATCGAATATGTCAGAAATCAAAAAAAGATCTTACAGATCAACAGCCAGAAATAGACAAGCCTCACAAACAAGGGGTCGTATTCTGGCTTCTGCAAAACATCTTTTTGAATCGGAGGGGTTTGAGGGTGTGACGATTGAAAAAATAGCTCAAGCAGCAGACGTTTCAATACCCACTATTTACTCACTTTTTCAATCTAAGCGCGGTGTGCTTTTTGCATTAATGGATGAGGCTCTTCCAACAGATCAGTTCAATGCTCTTGTAGAAAGGAGCATACAGGAGAGATCGCCGAAAGAGCGTCTTTGTATCTCTGCTAAAATCGCACGTCAGATGTATGACGCAGAGAGGGCGCAAATGAATATTTTTCGAGGCGTTGCTTTTTTGGCTCCTGAGTTCAAAGAGCTTGAAAAAGAAAAGGAGATGCGCCGCTACAATCGACAAGAAGTGACCATCAAAGCAATGGTAGCGGAAAAATCTCTTGCCAAGGGACTCACGCTAACTAAGGCTCGAGATATCTTATGGGCTTTTACAGGGCGCGATCTGTATCGTATGTTTGTGGTAGAACAAGGATGGACATCTGATGAATATGAAAAATGGTTGGCTCAACTGCTCACCAATACGTTGACGAATGTACTTCCCTGATTACTAACCTGAGTTTTGGGTTTATCTCGCAGATCTTCAGGGATCTTTCTCGATCTTTTTGCGCTTTTTGCCTCGAAAAGGGTACAAGACCCTTCCCTTCGGAAAAAATCCCAAAAATTTTCGAGAAATCTCCTCTGAATATCTACGGGATAA